>NZ_BOQE01000001.1:1302500-1500000 GCF_023705585.1 Collibacillus ludicampi | reverse complement strand
CACTTCATCCTGCACAGGGATAGATCACACGGTTTCGGGTCTACGACTGCGTACTCAAGCCCTCTTCAGACTCGCTTTCGCTGCGGCTCCGGCTTCCCGCCTTAACCTCGCACGCAATCGTAACTCGCCGGTTCATTCTACAAAAGGCACGCCGTCAGGCATAAACGCCCTCCGACTGATTGTAGGCACACGGTTTCAGGTTCTCTTTCACTCCGCTCCCGCGGTGCTTTTCACCTTTCCCTCACGGTACTGGTTCACTATCGGTCGCCAGGTTGTATTTAGCCTTAGGAGGTGGTCCTCCCGGATTCCCACGGGATTCCTCGTGTCCCGCGGTACTCGGGGTCCGTCTCGGAGTCCTCTTCGTTTCAGATACGGGACTGTCACCCTCTCTGGTCGGCCGTTCCAAACCGTTCTCTTACGAAAAGGATTGGTAACTCCACGTGAGACGCCCCACGACCCCGCCTGTGCAAGCACAGGCGGTTTAGGCTCTTCCCCGTTCGCTCGCCACTACTGAGGGAATCACTGTTGTTTTCTTTTCCTCAGGGTACTAAGATGTTTCAGTTCCCCTGGTGTACCTTCTCACTGCCTATGGATTCAGCAGTGGATACCCCGCCATTACGCGAGGTGGGTTGCCCCATTCGGAAATCCCCGGATCAAAGCCTGCTTACGGCTCCCCGAGGCGTATCGGCGTTAGCCCCGTCCTTCATCGGCACCTGGCGCCAAGGCATCCTCCGTGCGCCCTTCGTAGCTTAACCTACAAAGGTTGTTCAAAAAGTCGGTGGATCCGCCTTTTTGAACTTGCTCTGTTTGATGCAGTACCTTGGCATAAGCCAAAGTTGATGTCGCATTCGCTATCCAGTTATCAAGGAACCTTGAGGAATTCGCTCCCTCAAAACTGAGCCGTGCAGAAGAAGAGCATCTTTTACATCCTTAGAAAGGAGGTGATCCAGCCGCACCTTCCGATACGGCTACCTTGTTACGACTTCACCCCAGTCATCGGCCCCACCTTAGGCGGCTGGCTCCCATAAGGGTTACCCCACCGACTTCGGGTGTTGCCAACTCCCATGGTGTGACGGGCGGTGTGTACAAGGCCCGGGAACGTATTCACCGCGGCATGCTGATCCGCGATTACTAGCAATTCCAGCTTCATGCAGGCGAGTTGCAGCCTGCAATCCGAACTACGAACGGTTTTCAGGGTTCGGCTCCACCTCGCGGTTTCGCATCCCGTTGTACCGCCCATTGTAGCACGTGTGTAGCCCAGGACATAAGGGGCATGATGATTTGACGTCATCCCCGCCTTCCTCCGACTTGTCGTCGGCAGTCTGTTGTGAGTGCCCAACTGAATGCTGGCAACACAACACAAGGGTTGCGCTCGTTGCGGGACTTAACCCAACATCTCACGACACGAGCTGACGACAACCATGCACCACCTGTCACCGCTGCCCCGAAGGGAAGGTCTGTCTCCAGACCGGTCAGCGGGATGTCAAGCCCTGGTAAGGTTCTTCGCGTTGCTTCGAATTAAACCACATGCTCCACTGCTTGTGCGGGCCCCCGTCAATTCCTTTGAGTTTCAGTCTTGCGACCGTACTCCCCAGGCGGAGTGCTTCATGCGTTAGCTTCGGCACTCATGGGTATGAGCCCACGAACACCTAGCACTCATCGTTTACGGCGTGGACTACCAGGGTATCTAATCCTGTTTGCTCCCCACGCTTTCGCGCCTCAACGTCAGGAATCGGCCAGCAAGGCGCCTTCGCCACAGGTGTTCCTCCACATCTCTACGCATTTCACCGCTACACGTGGAATTCCCCTTGCCTCTCCGACCCTCAAGCTCTCCCGTATCCAAGGCCGTCCCGGGGTTGAGCCCCGGGTTTTCACCCCGGACGCAGAAAGCCGTCTGCGCGCGCTTTACGCCCAGTGAATCCGGACAACGCTTGCCCCCTACGTATTACCGCGGCTGCTGGCACGTAGTTAGCCGGGGCTTCCTCCTCCGGTACCGTCAGGATAGGAGCATTGCCTCACCTATCGGTTCGTCCCGGAAGACAGAGTTTTACAATCCGAAGACCTTCATCACTCACGCGGCGTTGCTCCGTCAGGCTTGCGCCCATTGCGGAAGATTCCCTACTGCTGCCTCCCGTAGGAGTCTGGGCCGTGTCTCAGTCCCAGTGTGGCCGGTCACCCTCTCAGGTCGGCTACGCATCGTCGCCTTGGTGAGCCGTTACCTCACCAACTAGCTAATGCGCCGCGGGCCCATCTGGCAGTGACGCCGTGAAGCGCCTTTCCCTCCTCACGGATGCCCGTGAAGAGCGTATCGGGTATTAGCACTCGTTTCCAAGCGTTATCCCCGTCTGCCAGGCAGGTTGCCCACGTGTTACTCACCCGTCCGCCGCTGACTTTGAGGAGCAAGCTCCTCTCCATCCGCGCGACTTGCATGTATTAGGCACGCCGCCAGCGTTCGTCCTGAGCCAGGATCAAACTCTCGAAGAAAAGTATCGCTCTGCGCCTCGCGAGCGAGGCTTCTTGCAGAGCCCATGTATCGTTCAATCGTGGCTCTCTTCTGCACGATTCAGTTTTCAAAGAGCGACCGTCGCAACAGCGACTACTCTAATATACCATCCTGCAGTCTATTTTGCAAGTGGTAATTTATGTTTCATTTGTCACACCGCATATCGCGGCAACAGGTGTTATCTTATCACGTTATACCCGACTCGTCAACTATTTTCGATATTTAAGTGTTTGTTTTCTGTTTATTTGACACCGAAGGATATAGGAATGATAGAATAAATGTCGAACCAACAGCTCATCTTCTTTTTTTGAAAGGGTGAATGAATCTGAAAGCTGCAACGCTGTGGGAATGGATGAAATCAATCGCAATAGCCCTCCTTTTGGCATTTCTCGTACAAAAATTTATCGTCGAGTTTTTCGTGGTATCCGGTCCCAGCATGAACCATACTCTAGCCAATAACGAACGTTTGCTCGTAAATAAGATTCCTTACTATTTTCATAATCCTCAGCGAGGAGATATTATCATCTTTCAAGAGAACCCAACCGAAGCCTGGGTCAAGCGCGTGATCGGTTTACCTGGAGACAAGATCAAGATCGATCATGGACAATTATATATTAATGGCGTGAAAGTCGATGAGCCATATATCAATAACCCGATGTCTCCTACGTATGACTTCCCTGCGGCAACACCAACGGGCAAATCTTCCTCGCAAGCATCCATTACGGTTCCTCCAGGGGAGCTATTCGTCATGGGAGATAACAGAGATGTCAGTGTCGATAGCCGCGTGATAGGCCCTATCAAGATCAGTCAGGTGATCGGACAGGCTGAAGCGGTCGTCTACCCATTTGATCAAATCAAATGGCTGAGCCGCCCGGACAGTTTGGCTCATCTGTCGTGAACATAAGCGAATGGGCGGCTCCATTGAAAACGAGTGCTTGGGTGGATGTATCGCTTTGCGTTCATGCTCCGTGGAGATCGTTTCAGCGGGTATATGCATTGCGCTCATGCTCCGTGAAGGTCGTCTCGCATGGAATCATAATCATATGTTGCGAGACGACCTTCAAAGTCGCTATTACGCGCAATGCATATACCCTTTTACATCCGAAAGGAAGCGAGACGATCTACAAAGTCGCTGTCTCACGCAAAGCATATGACCTTTTACGGTTTAAAGGAAGCGGAACGACCTTCAACTCACCTCTGCGCCGCAAAGCGATAACACCCACCCAAAAGCCACTCCGTTGTATTTGGCAGCTTTAAATATCTCATCCTATACAAGAATTTTTCATCTTCTGATGGCTCCGCTTGCAGCATGGGAAACTGCTCTGATCATGTGATTGGATATAAAGAACGGACCGCGTCAAGCGGTCCGTTCCCGTATGGTTCTATTGTTTTTCCTCGTTCACTTCTTCGCCCTGCTCTTCTTCTGTAATCACTCGAGCCACTGCCGACACTTCTTCATCATCTTGCAGGGATATCAATTTGACCCCTTGCGTATACCGTCCTTGTTCCGAGATCTCGCGATTTTGCACACGGATCATAATGCCGGATTGCGTGATGATCATGAGGTCTTCTTCTTGGTCTACGACTTTCAGTCCGACAACGACACCCGTTTTTTCCGTGACGTTAAGCGTCTTAATGCCTTTTCCGCCCCGAGATTGTGTACGATACTCGGTGATCTTGGTACGTTTTCCGTATCCGCGTGCAGTCACAACCAGTACATCGGCATCTTCACGCACGATATCCATATCGATCAACACATCATCCTCGCGCAAATCGATCCCTTTCACGCCGGCAGCCGTACGGCCCATCGGGCGCACGTCCGCTTCCGGAAAGCGAATGGACATCCCTTGGCGCGTACCCATGATAATTTCTCTGGTTCCATCAGTCAGACGCACGGCGATCAATTCGTCTTCCTCTTTGATTGTCAAAGCGATCAGTCCGGCTTTGCGAATGTTGGCGAATTCAGATAAGCTTGTCTTCTTCACGACGCCGTTCCTCGTGGCCATGAACAGGTAACAACCCTCTTCAAACTCCTTGACCGGAATAACAGCCGAGACGGACTCGCCTTGCTCGATGTTCAATAAATTAATAATGGGGGTTCCTTTCGCCGCACGACCGAACTCGGGTACCTCGTATGCTTTGAGTCGGTATACTTTTCCCTTGTTCGTAAAGAAGAGAATCATATTATGGGAAGAAGTAATAAACAGATGTTCCACGAAATCCTCTTCTCTCGTCCCGAGAGCCGATACTCCCCGACCGCCACGGTGCTGACTGCGATAAGCCGAAACCGGCATCCTTTTGACATAACCGGCATGCGTAATCGTGATGACCACATCCTGAACAGGGATGAGGTCTTCTTCGTCAATTTCACCCTCAGCCGCGACGATACGCGTGCGTCGCTCGTCACCGAACCGATCGCGAATTTCCGTCAATTCATCCCGGATTACGCCCATGAGAAGATTCTCATCGGCAAGAATCGCTTTTAATTCTGCAATCAATTTTTTGATCTCTTCATATTCACTTTGGATCTTATCGCGTTCCAGGCCGGTCAAACGTTGCAATCGCATATCGAGGATCGCTTGTGCCTGATCGTAGGACAGTGAGAAGCGTTCCATCAGACCCTCGCGTGCTTCGTCGACCGTTTTGGAACCGCGAATCAAGGAAATCACTTCGTCAATATGATCGAGTGCGATCAATAGACCTTCCAAAATATGAGCGCGGGCTTCCGCTTTCCGCAAATCATATTCAGTTCGTCTGCGAATCACCTCTTTTTGATGCTGCAGATAATGCCATAACGCGTCGCGGAGTGAGAGCATCTTCGGCTCCCCACCGACTAATGCAAGCATGTTCACACTAAACGAGGTTTGCAGTTGCGTATGTTTATACAAATTGTTGAGAATCACTTGCGGCTTGACATCTCTGCGCAATTCAATGACGATTCGCATACCGTTCCGGTCCGATTCGTCACGTAAATCGGTGATCCCGTCGATTTTTTTGTCGCGTGCAAGTTCCGCGATCTTTTCTACCAAACGCGCTTTATTGACTTGAAAGGGAATTTCCGAAACGACGATCTGAGATTTGCCATTTTTCCCTTCTTCGATCCTCGCCACCGCTCTCATGACGACAGATCCTTTTCCTGTCTCGTATGCCTGCCTTATACCTTCTCTTCCGAGAATAAGCGCGCCCGTCGGAAAATCGGGTCCTTTGACATGCTTCATCAGGTCGGCTACAGTCGCGTCCGGGTTGTCGATCAAAGTCAATACGCCGTTGATAACCTCTGTCAGGTTATGTGGAGGAATGTTGGTGGCCATCCCGACGGCGATCCCCGCCGATCCGTTCACAAGCAGATTGGGAAAGCGGGAAGGAAGAACGAGCGGTTCCCTCTCATTGCCGTCGTAGTTTGGACCGAAATCGACCGTTTCCTTGTTGATGTCACGCAGCAGCTCCAACGCGATCTGTGACAAGCGCGCCTCCGTATAACGCATAGCGGCCGCCGAATCGCCGTCTACCGAACCGAAGTTGCCGTGACCGTCAACGAGCATATAGCGAATCGAAAAATCCTGGGCCATCCGCACCATCGCATCGTATACTGCGCTGTCTCCGTGCGGATGGTATTTACCGAGGACATCCCCGACCAGACGTGCCGATTTCTTATAAGGTTTGTCGGGTGTCATCCCTACTTCATACATCGCATAGAGAATCCGCCTTTGCACGGGCTTCAACCCGTCCCGTACATCGGGGATGGCACGGCTGACGATGACACTCATCGCATAGTCGATAAACGAACTCTGCAATTCCTTACTGATATCTATGAGATTCTGCCTATTTTCCGCTTCCGGCATCATCATACCTCCAGATAAGCATCAACGCTTACAAAAAAAGAAGCACAGCTTTTATATCAACCAATCAAATATCCAAATTGCGCACAAAACGGGCATGACGTTCGATGAACCGCTTGCGTGGTTCCACGTCATCTCCCATCAAGTCATCAAAATATTTATCGGCCAATTCCGCATCTTCAATGTGAACTTGCAACAATGTCCGCGATTCCGGATCCATGGTCGTCTCCCATAACTGTTCCGCATTCATCTCTCCGAGACCTTTATAACGTTGAATCTGCACGCCCTGACGGCCCACCTCCTCTAACAACTCTTCCAGTTGCGCGTCATTGTACGCGTAGCGGATGGTCTTCCCTTTTTGCACTTTATAGAGAGGAGGCTGTGCGATATAGACGTAACCCTGTTCGATCAATTGAGGCATATGACGATAAAGGAATGTCAGCAAAAGAATGCGAATATGAGAACCGTCCACATCGGCATCCGTCATAATGATGATCTTATGATAACGCGCTTTTTCGATATCGAAATCTTCCCCGATCCCCGTTCCGATCGCAGTGATGATCGCTCGGATCTCGTTGTTGGAAAGAACCTTATCAAGCCTTGCCTTCTCCACGTTCAGAATCTTTCCTTTTAACGGAAGAATCGCTTGGAAATTGCGGTCACGACCTTGTTTCGCGGAACCTCCCGCCGAGTCCCCTTCCACAATAAAAAGCTCGCTTTCTTCCGCATTGCGGGACGAACAATCAGCGAGCTTACCTGGGAGCGAACTGACTTCGAGCGCGTTTTTCCGCCGCGTCAATTCCCTTGCTTTCCGTGCCGCTTCCCTCGCCCTTGCCGCACTGATCGATTTCTCGACGATCTTCTTGGCGACTGACGGATTCTCATCGAGAAAAGTCGAAAAACGTTCGGCAAAGAGCGATTCGACGATTCCCCTCACTTCACTGTTGCCCAGTTTGGTTTTCGTTTGACCTTCAAATTGAGGGTCTGGGATTTTCACGGAAATGATCGCCGTTAACCCTTCTCTTACATCATCACCTGTCAAGTTTCCCGTGCTATCTTTGATCAAATTGTGGCGACGCGCATAATCATTAATGACACGAGTTAACGCACTCTTAAATCCAGATTCATGCGATCCGCCCTCATGGGTATGAATATTGTTCGCAAAGGAGAAGATGATTGAATTATAAGAGACGTTATATTGCAACGCCACTTCGGCGGTGATCCCGTCTTTTTCCCCCATGACATATACGGGGGGCTCATGCAGTACCGTCTTATTCCGATTCAGGTATTCGACAAACGATTGGATACCACCTTCATAGTGGAACGATTCTTTGCGGTTTTCCCTTTCATCAATCAGGTGTATGAGAATGCCTTTGTTCAAGAAGGCGAGTTCCCTTAGCCGCTTTTCCAGGATATCGTAATTATATACGGTCGTTTCCGTAAAAATTTCCGCGTCCGGTTTGAACGTTATGATCGTCCCTGTTTCCTCCGTCTCCCCAACCTCTTCTAAGTCTGTCACAGGAACGCCCCGTTCATATCTTTGTCTGTGAATTTTCCCGTCCCGTTTTACTTCAACTTCAAGCCATTCGGAAAGAGCATTGACTACAGAGACGCCGACACCGTGCAATCCACCTGAAACTTTATACCCTTCTCCGCCGAACTTTCCCCCCGCATGCAAAACCGTAAGCACCACTTCCACGGTAGGCCGGCCCATTTGCGGATGAATGCCGACGGGGATCCCGCGCCCGTTATCCACAACCGTGATGCTGTTGTCCGGATGCACGAAGACAGAAATCTCGGTGCAGAAGCCGGCCAGAGCTTCGTCGATACTATTATCGACAACTTCCCAAACGAGATGATGTAATCCCCGTTCGCTGGTGGAACCGATATACATGCCGGGCCGAAGTCTCACGGCTTCAAGACCTTCCAAAACTTGAATTTGGGATTCGTCGTATACATGTTTCGTCTCTTGAGCCAATGAAATCCCCTCACACGTAAAAAATTCTTTTTTTTAAAAAGTATTCCCTCACGATGCAACAACTAGTCAGTTTTATGATAACAGAAGTACTAGCGATAAAAAAGCTTCCATACGAAGCACATTCGACCAAGCAAATAGCGCATCATATGGTTTATGTTAAGAGAAAGAAAAAAGCCACGCGTACATGCGTGGAGAACTTACGGTTCTCGTTTGCTCTCATCAAGCTCATCCAGAAAACCTGCTCGTTTTTTGAGTGTCAAGGAAGAAATCGGTGAATAATAGACATGCTTTGTAGTCAAAACGAATGATTTGCTTTCGTTCGGGTCGATCGTCACGACAAAACCTTCTTCGTCTGCAACTTCAAGAAATTCCTTCGTGCTTTCTGAGGAATATTTCATTTTTATATCAAAAATCGCAATCACTTCTTTGCTAGGCACCATCACATCTCCACCAAGATGGATGAACATTTCATTCACGACCCTTCTCTTGTAATTACACCCTCTCGAACACGATAAACGTGCGCTTTTTCACGCATAAATTGTTCAATCCCGTAGGTTGTCGTCGTGGTGATCAGCGTTTGCACACGTTCCCCCATACTTTGCAACAAATGGAGTTGCCGGCTCTCGTCCAATTCAGACAGTACATCGTCTAACAAAAGTACAGGGTATTCGCCCACTTCATGGCGAATCAGTTCGATTTCCGCCAATTTCATGGACAAAGCTGCCGTTCTCTGTTGACCTTGTGACCCATACGTATGCACGTTTCGTCCGTTAATCCAAACTTCTATGTCATCGCGGTGAGGTCCGATCGAAGTCGTCCCCCGCTGTAGATCGTATTTCTGTTTTTTTTGTAACTCGTCGAAAATATAAGCGGGAAGTTCAGCCGGAGACGGACATTCCCGGTAAAGTGCCGATTGATAATGCAGTTGTAACTCCTCTTGCTCCCCTGTAATACGGCTGTGAATCTCACTGGCGAATTCTTGCAATCTTTGCAAAAAGGAAACGCGCTTGCTGATGATTTTCGCTGCATACACAGACATTTGCTCATCCCAGATCGCTAACATTTGTATCAATTCGTTTTTTGCGCTTCCTTTTCCTGCTTCTTTTAACAAGTTGTTGCGTTGCAACAATACTTTTGTATACTGTGTAAGATTATACAAATAATGCGGACTCACTTGCCCTATTTCTACGTCTAGGAATCTTCTGCGGGCTTGTGGCCCTCCTTTGACCAGCATGAGATCTTCGGGAGCAAACAGCACGATGTTCAAATGACCGACAAAGTCGGAGATTTTCCGTTTCTCCACCTGATTGACACGCGCTTTTTTCCCTTTCGGCAAAATCGTAAGATCAAGCGTATACGTTCGTTCGTCCCTCGCCAAGCGTCCTGCGATATATGCCCGCTCCGCCTCCCAACGAATCATTTCCGAATCCCTATGCGTACGATGGGATTTCGCCAAAGCAAGCATAGAAATTGACTCCAGAATGTTGGTCTTTCCCTGTGCATTCTGTCCGACAAAAATGTTTACGTCAGGAGATAAAGTGAGCTGTAACGATTTGTAATTCCGAAAATCACGGACTTCCAACTCATGCAAGATCATGAATGCCTCATACCTTTGTAAGGAGTATCCTTCCCACTCCTTCAATATCTATATGATCACCCGGACGTAATTTACGCCCGCGGCGGTTTTCCGGCAGACCGTTTACAAGAACCTTGTGCTCATCCAGGAAGATACGTGCCTCCCCTCCCGATCCTACGATATCCGCGAATTTCAATAATTGACCTAACGTAATTTCATCCGTATGAAGCTTCACTTCCTGTTCCATTTTCGCCAACCCCCCTATGATTTAACTGAACGGTCAGTTCATGCGTATCGGCAAAACCAGTTGCATGATTTTCGTTTCTCCCGGGATTTTGAGAATGAACGGGCTCATCGATCCGGTGAATTCCACAAGGATCTCTTCCGCGTCAAACACACGAAGGGCATCCATTATATATTTTGCATTAAAAGCGAGTAATAGTTCTTCCCCTTTGACTTCTTTTGGAATAAACGTTTCCGTGACTTTCCCGACATCAGCCGATGTAGAAGTGATCTTGATCTGCTCAGGAGTGATCATAAAGCGGACGATATTATTATTATTCTCTCTGGCAATCAAAGAAGCACGTTCGATCGCATTATACAGTTCTTTTGTGTTTACAAGGATACTGGTTTTAAAGGTTGTAGGAAAAAGGCGCGATGTATCCGGATATTGCCCGTCGATTAAACGGGAATAAAATTGGGTGTTTTCCATCTTTATAAGAATCTGATTGTTAGCCACGACGATATCTACCAGTTGATCGTCATCGGGTAATAAACGACCTAATTCATTCAGACTTTTTCCGGGAATAATCACGTTTGACAATGTCAAGTCGGCCGGCGCTTCAACGGTTTCTTCCCTTTGAGCCAAGCGGTGTGAATCGGTAGCCACTAGGCGCAATAACCCGTCTTTTAAAGAAAGCACGACCCCCGTCAGGATCGGGCGGATTTCCTCTGTCGAAGTGGCGAAAACGGTTTGGCGAATCATCTCCTTGAATACATCGCTGGAGATCGAGAAGATTCGATCGCCCATGACTTGAGGAAGTCTCGGAAATTCTTCCGCATCCAATCCGAGAAGGTTAAATTCGCTCGTACCTCCACAGATCGTCGTTAAGTAGTTTTCTTTCACTTCCAGCTCAATCTGTTGATAGGGAAGTTTTCTGATGATTTCCGAGAAATAACGTGCAGGAAGAACAATGGATCCTTCCTCCTCAACTTTTACGATTTCCTCATCGTCCATGTATGCAGGAACAAACGTTTCGATTCCGATTTCGAGGTCAGTCGCTGTCATGCGCAAACCGTTTCTGTCTACGCTCAATTTAATCCCTGACAGTACCGGAATGGTCGTTTTTGACGTGACTGCTTTTTGAACATGTTGAATAGCTGATAATAGTGCGTTTCGCTGAATAAAAATCTTCACAGGAATGGCTCCTCCTTGAAGGATCATAATCTATATAGAATGTGAATAGAAATAACAGTAATAGTAATAAGTGCGCTGAATATGTGGATAACAGCAAAGAAGCCGCCGATCGATTGAAATATCGCTTGTGGATATCATGTGTAGAAATACACCAGAAGTGTCCACATATTCAATGTCGGCGGTTTTTCGGTTGTTATTCACATGTTTTTGATCTTCTCGATGAGTGTTTCGATCGTTTGACGCAAGTTCAAATCGTTCTGCATTTCTTTCTCGATCTTCTCATGCGCGTGGATCACCGTCGTGTGGTCGCGCCCTCCAAACTCATCCCCGATTTTCGGTAAAGAAAAATCGGTTAACTCTCTTGCCAGATACATGGCGATTTGTCGGGGGAAGGCGATCGCTTTTGTCCGCTTCTTCGCTTTGAAATCCTCCAATTTCAAATCAAAGTGTTCACCGACGACTTTCTGTATTTCAGAGATCGTTATCTTTTTGGGTTTGTTCGGGGAAATGATATCCTTCAATGCTTCGGCAGCCATTTCTGCTGACATGTCACGGTTGATCATGGAAGAATATGCGACGACCCGTATCAACGCACCCTCGAGTTCCCGAATGTTCGAATCGATCTTTTTGGCGATATACGTGATGACGTCTTCCGGAATATCGAATCCTTCCGCTTTCGCTTTTTTTCTTAAAATCGCTACGCGCGTTTCCAGATCGGGAGGTTGTATATCGGTGATCAGTCCCCATTCGAAGCGTGAA
The DNA here is from genome assembly GCF_023705585.1 of Collibacillus ludicampi. Lineage (NCBI taxonomy): Bacteria > Bacillati > Bacillota > Bacilli > Caryophanales > Alicyclobacillaceae > Collibacillus > Collibacillus ludicampi. The sequence continues at coordinate 1,487,928 of NZ_BOQE01000001.1, read as the reverse complement.
CGCAGCCTGTCTTCCAAAGTAGGAATTTCCTTTGGGGGCCGGTCGCTCGAAATGATGATCTGCTTATTTTCTTCATGTAATGCATTGAATGTATGGAAGAACTCCTCCTGTGTTTGTTCTTTTCCAGCGAGAAACTGAATATCATCAATCAGCAGGACATCAATGTTGCGATATTTATTGCGAAAATCAACCGTTTTGTTATCTCGGATCGCATTGATGAATTCATTCGTGAATTTTTCTGATGAGATGTAGAGGACTCGCATGTTCGGATTATGTTCGAGAACATAATGACCGATTGCATGCATGAGGTGCGTTTTCCCGAGTCCAACCCCCCCGTAAATGAACAAGGGATTGTATGCTTTGGCCGGTGCTTCAGCAACAGCGAGACTGGCCGCGTGTGCAAAACGATTGCCGGAACCGATGACGAATGTCTCAAATGTGTATTTTTTGTTCAATTGAGTGGGCGTGAAGTCATCCGCCGTATCTTTCAATTCCTTGACGGCAGTGTTCCCGGTGGACGGCTCGTAAAAGCTTTCGTCCGGAATTTGAGGGATGACAAACTTGATCTCAATCGGTGTTCCCGTGATCTCAAACAGCGTCTTTTTGATGATTGCAGAGTATCTCGATTCCAGCCAGTCCCGTGCAAATTCACCTGGCACGCCTATAACCAGCATATTGGCATCCAAAGAGACGGCTTTCGTTGATTTAAACCATGTCTCAATACTTGGCCTCGATAGCTGAGTTTCTAAAATTGCTAAGGTCTGCTGCCATAGGCGAGTGGCGTGCCGATCCATTTCGCTTAGGCTCCTTTCTGCGAGAATTGTTCAGGACAAAGAAAAACCCACAGCCAGGGTGTCGTAGCAGCATCGACTGTGGGCTCAATACATAAAAGAACGTCGACCTTGTATAGAATTGTTTCACGATGGTAACAACAAAACTCACAATGTGGAGAAGTTCTCCACCACCCTGAATAACTATCCACAAAGTTATCAACAACTGTGGATAAATGTTTGGATAAGTTGAGTTATCCACACAAAATTCAGCAAATCTATGATAGCAAAAAACTATCTGTATGTGCAATGGATTTTCTTGCACTTATCCACAATGCCAACACTTTTCAAGTTCGCTTATACACGGTATTGTGGATTGTGGAAAAATGTTCGCTGCTATGTTGAAAGTGGTCGAACAACGTCGTATCAAAGGATAATATGTCAACAGGTTTTGTACAAGTTATACAAATGTTGTACAAGCCCGTTGGTTGTTCCATGCAAGATTCGATTGATGCACGTCGTTTGTATTCATCGCTAAAAAGATAAAATGTTTCTTAGAGAGAGGGAGCTCCTTGTAACTTGACCACGATTGCCTTGATCGCTTATAATGATTGGGAATGTCTTTTTCAATTGGGTTTTGATCTGCGGAGATCCTCAAGGAGGTGTGATACGTGAAACCAACCTTTAATCCGAATAATCGTAAACGCAAAATGGTGCACGGATTCCGCAAGCGTATGAGCACCAAAAATGGTCGTAAAGTGTTGGCAGCTCGTCGTCGTAAAGGAAGAAAAGTACTGTCCGCCTAAGGCCACACTACGTGGCCTTTTTCTTATAAAAACGATACGTTTATAGCGGCCTTTGCTTCGTAAATACTAGTGAAGGTAGTCGGAAGAGGTGCATCATGAAGAAGATCCATCGCCTAAAGGATTCCAAAGACTTTCAGAAGGTATTTCAGCAAGGTCGTTCCTGTGCGAATCGATATCTCGTTTTGTATTATCGATATAACAATGAAGGTAACACTTATCGTGTCGGTTTCTCCGTTTCAAAGAAAGTGGGCAATGCGGTCGTGCGCAATCGTGTAAAGCGATTATTGCGCGAAATTTTTCGTCTGGAAGGAGAAGCGATCGAAGAGAGCATTGATTTTGTCGTGGTTGCAAGACCTTTGGCGGCTGATCTTACATATGAAGAGATGAAGAAGAGCCTTGTGCATGTATTGAAGAAGTCAGGTGTTATCAAGAAAGGGGCAATCACGAAAAAGGATGGAGCGGATGATTAAGTCCATCATGCTTTTTCTGCTTGCGTTCTATCGAAAGTGGATATCTCCCTTGAAACCGCCTACTTGTCGATTTTATCCCACCTGTTCCCAATATGCAGTGGAAGCGATCGAAAGGTATGGACCGCTGACTGGGATTCTGCTTTCTGTAAAACGATTATTTAAATGTGGTCCTTGGCACCCGGGAGGATTTGACCCGGTGCCGTTGAAGGAACAGAAGGGATCTCATAAGGAGGGTACGTTGTAGTGCGAAGACTTCAAATGTTGCTGTTTACACTTCTCGTGGTCTTTTCGTTGACTGGATGTGCTTCGGCTCCAGGAGCGACGCTAAATCGTTCTACTTTCTGGGGGCAAATTGTCGGTTTTGTTTCCGATTCGATCGATTTCTTCGCCCGGCAAGTGCACGATTACGGTCTCGCGATACTGATAGTTACCGTCATCATTCGCATCTTGATCCTGCCGCTGATGTTCAAACAATTGCGCTATTCAAAACTGATGCAGGAAGTACAGCCTGAAATGCAAAAGATCCGGGAAACCCACAAAGGGAATCCACAGAAGATGAACGAAGAAATGATGAAGTTGTATCAGAAATACAAGCTCAATCCCCTTTCCGGATGTTTGCCGATCCTCGTGCAGATGCCCATTCTGATCGCGCTTTATCAAGCGATCAATACGAATATCGAGATAAAAAAACACGCCTTTTTGGGATTGATACCTTTAGGGCTGCCTGACCATACATTCATTCTCCCGGTTCTGGCCGCGTTAACTACTTATGTTCAACAGAGAATGATGATCGTGAATGCCCAGGATCCCAATCAAAAGATGCTACTTTATATTATGCCGGCAATGATCTTCTTCTTCAGCTATTCGTTCCCGGCAGCCCTTTCGCTTTACTGGGTATTCAGTAACTTGTTCACGATCGCACAGACATATTTCACAAAATCCCTGCGCCCTGTACCCCAGGGAGGTACCAATAAATGAAGAAAGTGATTACTACGGGCAAGACAGTAGAAGAAGCGGTTCAAGTAGCCTTGCAAAAGCTTGGCGTCCCGCGCGAGAGGGTTCATCTGCGTGTTCTCACGCAGCCTTCTCGCGGATTGTTCGGTTTGATCGGAGTGAGGGAAGCGGAAGTGGAAGTCGAAGTGATTCCCGATCCGATCGAAGACACGAAAAAGTTTTTGCTGGACGTTCTTCGTACGATGAATCTTTCCGAGATTCAAGTGGAGCATCGAATGGAAGATGAGAAAAATCATAGTTTTCATCTGCGTGGTCCCAATATCGGCGTTGTAATCGGCCGTCATGGAGCTACTTTGGACAGCCTGCAATACCTATTGAACATTGTTGCTAACAAATACAGTCATACGTATGTACGCATCACTTTGGATGCGGAAGATTATCGTAGTAAGAGAAAAGAAGCATTGGAACATCTCGCTTCCCGTTTGGCGCAGAAAGTGGCGCGAACAAAACGGGAAATCGTTCTTGAACCTATGCCTTCGCATGAACGAAAAATCATTCATAGCTTTTTGCAATCTCATCCGCATGTGACTACCCTCTCAAAAGGAGAAGAACCCTACAGAAAAGTGATCATTTTACCCAGATAAATAGAGATGATCATGTCGTACTTCTAGTACGGCTTTTTTGTTGATTTTGGTGGCGATCGGATACTTTTGTTGCCTTGTGTGAAGAAAACTATATAGTTCCCCATGTCGCAAGCGGCGCCATCAGAGGATGAAAAGTTTCTTGTGCAGTTGGGTGGGTGTATCGCTTTGTGGCGCAGAGGTGAGTTGAAGGTCGTTCCGCAACCTCTGTAAAGAATCCCAGCGGGACGACCTTCATCGAACCCAAGCGCAAAGCGATACACCCACCCAAGCACTAGTTTTCAAGGTAGTCCCCCATGCCGCAAGCGGCACCATCAGAGGATGAAAAGTGTCTTCGAATGGGCGTAATGCTTTGCGTGAGACAGCGACTTTGGAGGTTGTCTCGCCACATCTGATCATTGTTCCATGCGAGACGACCTCCACGGAGCGCGAACGCAAAGCATACGCCCGCCAAACTACACATTTTCAAGGTAGTCTGTGGATAAACAGGAGCCAGAAGAAGGCTCCTTTTTTATTTCATAAGAAAGTTAATTTGTTAAAAAGCTTGCCCTATCCACATGTGGATACATAAAATAAAAATGTTTTATTCACATGTGGATACTTTTTTCTTGTATGCATGACTGTGGTACAATGAAATGTGCACAAACTAAGAGCTAAACGACGTACAAAGTGGGGTACGAATATGCATGAAGTCGATACGATAGCGGCAATCGCCACGGCGCTGGGCGAAGGAAGCGTAGCGATCGTTCGCTTGAGCGGTCCGGAGTCGATCGCCGTTGTAGATAGAATTTTTAAATCGAGAAAAAGACTGAGCGAACAAGATACACACACATTGACGTATGGGCATATCGTGGATCCGCAAACGGAAGAAGTTGTGGATGAAGTCTTGGTCGCATTAATGAGAGCGCCGCGCAGTTATACACGGGAAGATGTTGTGGAGATCCATTGTCACGGAGGGATTATTGCCGTACAGAGGATCTTGCGATTGGTGCTTCGCTATGGCGCGCGCTTGGCGGAACCGGGAGAATTCACGAAACGAGCGTTCCTCAATGGGAGGATTGATTTGCCTCAAGCGGAAGCGATCATTGATCTCATTCGCTCGAAAACGGATCAGGCGCAAAAATTGGCGATGCGCCAGGTGGAGGGGCGCTTGTCGCAAGAGATTCGCGAATTGAGACAAAAGTTGATCGAATTGCTCGCACATGTGGAAGTCACGATCGATTATCCGGAGCATGATGTGGAGGATGTAACGACTCACCATATCCTTGTGGAGGGTGAAAAGGTTGTCGAGCGGATCGAACAGCTTTTGAAAGGGGCTCAAACTGGGCGTATTCTTCGTGAAGGTTTACGGACGGTCATTCTAGGGCGGCCGAATGTTGGCAAGTCTTCATTGATGAATGCTTTATCCCGTACGAACCGGGCGATTGTAACGGATATTCCCGGGACGACACGCGACATTCTGGAAGAGCAGATCAGTTTGCGAGGGATTCCCATTCATATTATTGATACGGCCGGCATTCGAGAAACGGAGGATATCGTCGAGAGGATCGGAGTGGAACGGAGCCGTGAAGCGCTTCAGGAAGCGGATCTCGTACTGTTCATGATTGATGCCAGCCGCGAGTTGACATGGATCGATAAAGAGTTGTTGCAAGAGGTACGCAAGTATCCGACGATCGTGATTCTCAATAAATTGGATTTGCCGCGAAAAGTGAAAACGGATGAGATCCTTCAATTGACGGATGACGCGCCTATCATCGAAATGTCGCTCAAAGAGGGAAGGGGAATTGATGCTCTGGAGGATGAAGTGGAGCGACTATTCTTTGCCGGCGCACTTGAAGGCAAAGAAGGTACATATGTATCGAATGCGCGCCATATTTCTCTTCTTGAAAAAGCGAAACGACAATTGGAAGAAGCGCTCTCTTCCGCACGCATGGGCTTGACGCTCGATCTGGTTGCCGTTGATCTTCGCAATGCCTGGGAAACCTTAGGGGAAGTGATCGGGCAAGCGGTCGGAGAAGACTTGTTGGATCAGATTTTCTCTCAATTTTGTCTGGGTAAGTAGAAGGTCGGGTTTCATTCCGGGTGCAAGGAGCACAACCAATTAGAAACAAAGCATGTATGAGAAAGGAGTTTTATACGTTGAGGTATTTTGCTGGTGAATATGAAGTCATCGTCATCGGTGCCGGACATGCCGGATGTGAAGCGGCACTGGCTGCCGCGAGAATGGGATGTAAGACGTTATTGCTCACGATCAATCTGGATACAGTCGCTTACATGCCGTGTAACCCCGCGATCGGTGGACCTGCAAAAGGAAATGTTGTGCGAGAAATTGATGCGCTTGGCGGTGAGATGGCTGTCAATATCGACAAAACGTATATCCAGATGCGCATGTTGAATACAGGTAAGGGGCCTGCGGTGCATGCGTTGAGGGCGCAGGCAGACAAGGCGCTTTATGGATTAACAATGAAACACACACTCGAAAACACTCCCAATCTCACGTTGCGCCAAGGATTGGTGGAGGAATTATTGACGCATAACGGTGCCATAAAAGGTGTTGTGACGAAAACGGGTGCGGAATATCATGCGCAAGCGGTTGTTTTGACGACGGGAACTTATCTTCGTGGGCGTATCATTATCGGTGATGTATCGTATCAAAGCGGCCCGAACGGACAAATGCCTGCGTTAAAATTAACGGATTCTTTAATCGATCTCGGATTTGAATTGGTTCGGTTCAAAACGGGAACGCCGCCCCGCGTGAACAGACACACCATCAACTTTGACAAAATGGTTGCGCAACCTGGGGATCCGGAACCGTTGCATTTTTCTTTTTCGGATGATGTGAAACCTCGTGAGCAGGTACCTTGCTGGCTTACCTATACGAATGAGACGACACATGCGATCATTCAGGAAAACCTTCACCGTGCACCCATGTATTCAGGAGAGATTCAAGGAACAGGACCGCGTTACTGTCCTTCCATTGAAGACAAAGTGGTGCGTTTTGCAGAAAGGCCCGCTCACCAGATCTTTTTGGAACCTGAAGGGAAAAATACGGCTGAATGGTATGTGCAAGGCCTCTCTACTTCGCTGCCGGAAGATGTACAATTCCAGATGCTTCGAACCATTCCGGGACTCGAAAACGTGGAAATGATGCGTCCGGGTTATGCGATCGAATATGATGCGATCATACCCACGCAATTGAAATTAACACTTGAGACCAAGGCTGTCAAAGGACTTTACACTGCAGGTCAGATTAACGGCACATCCGGTTATGAAGAAGCGGCCGGCCAGGGGATTATTGCAGGAATCAATGCGGCATTACAGGTAAAAGGTCAAGAACCGGTGATCATCGATCGTTCTGAAGGTTACATTGGAGTGATGATTGATGACCTGGTGACGAAAGGCACGAATGAACCTTATCGCTTATTGACTTCACGTGCTGAGTATCGGCTGATTTTGCGTCACGATAATGCGGATCTTCGCCTCATGGAAATCGGCCATAAGATCGGATTGTTATCACCCAGGAAATACGAACGATATCTTGAGAAAAAAGCGGGTATTGCATATGAAAAGAAACGCCTCTCCTCAATCCGCGTGAAAGCGGAGGAAGCAAACCCGGTATTGGAGCGTCTGGGTTCTCACCCGTTGGATAAAGATGTAGCTTTGACATTAGATCAATTGTTGAAACGTCCTGAAGTCGATTACAAGATCATCGAAGAACTGGCTCCTTCTGATACTCCTCTTCATCCGGAAGTCAAGGAACAAGTGGAGATCCAAATTAAATATGCCGGATATATCGAGAAGCAAAATCAGCAAATCGAACGGCAGAAAAAACTGGAAAACAAACTTTTGCCTGAAGATCTCGATTATATGAGTATCAATGGCCTGGCGATGGAAGCGAGAGAAAAACTGTCCAAAATCAAGCCTCGCTCGATTGGCCAAGCTTCCCGGATTTCGGGTGTTACGCCAGCAGACATTTCTATTCTACTCGTATATTTGGAAAGCAGGGAACGCGGACGTGGTGAACAACATGCTGGATGAGTTGCAGCTTCGTTTCAAAGAACATGTGGCCGCATTGGGGATAGAGATCGGAGAAGAAGCGATCCATCGCTTTGAACAGTATTATGAGATGCTCATCGAATGGAATCAACGAATGAATTTAACGGCCATCACTGAACGAGAAGAAGTGTATTTCAAACATTTTTATGATTCCTTGACTTTGATGACGGCTAATCACTTTTGCCGTGATGCAAGAATGTTGGACGTTGGAGCGGGGGCAGGCTTTCCGGGTGTACCCGTTCACCTTGTATGTCAGGAGCTTTCACTCACCGTGTTAGATTCTTTAGGAAAACGTATCTCGTTTCTGGAGGAGTTGGGGAAACATCTCTCACTTCCCCGCTTCTATCCTGTTCATGGACGTGCGGAAGATTTCGGACAGAAAGAAGAGTGGCGGGAAGCATACGATCAGGTAACGGCAAGGGCGGTTGCCAAACTCAATGTATTGAGTGAATACTGCTTGCCGTTCGTGCGCGTTGGCGGTTGGTTCTTTGCCTTGAAAGGTCCCGAAGCTGAAACGGAAGTTCGGGAAGCGGAAAAGGCGATCGTCAAGCTGGGGGGAGCCGTTCGCGAACTGAAAAGAACCGAAATACCAGGAGGTTACGGAACACGTACGATTGTCGTCATTGAAAAAGTACAGCAAACACCAAAGAATTTTCCGAGAAAAGCGGGTACGCCTTCAAGAAAACCGCTGGTTTAGGTCGATAAAGAATCATTATGAAGGCGTATGTTCTGCAAGAAAAGCATTTTTCAAAGGTCTCAATTCTTGCAAGTGTGAAAATGAGACGGCTTAAGAACGCAGAGCGAACGCCTTGGGAAGAACTTTACCTTTTCATGCAATGTTGTGCCCACATCCCGCTTAGGCGGCGTCATCAGAGAATGAAAAGTTTCTTGTGCGGAAGAGGGGCTTAAGGCTGCAACGAAGCAATGGAGTAGTTTTTGATGGTTTTCTCGCTTTGCGGCGCAGAGGTGAGTTGAAGGTCGTTCCGCAACTTCTGTTAGGAATCCGAGCGGAACGACCTTCATCGAACCCAAGCGCAAAGCGATACATCCACCCAAGTACTAGTTTTCAAGATAGCCCTCCATGCCGCAAGCGGTACTACTACAAGAGTGAATAGTATCTTGGGGGGCGTAATGCTTTGAGTATGATAGCGACTTTGAAGGTCGTCTCGCTTCCTTTGGAACGTTAAAGGGGCATATGCTTGGCGTGAAACAGCGACTTTGGAGGTCGTCTCGCAACAACTAAACATATTCCAAGCGAGACGACCTCCACGGAGCATAAGCGCAATGCATATACCCGCTGAAACGACCTCCACGGAGCATGAACGCCAAGCATATGCCCGCAATGACGACCTTCAAGGAGCATGAGCGCAAAGCATATTCCCACTGAGACGACCTCCACTGAGCGCGAATGCAAAGCATACGCTCGCCAGACCACACATTTTCGATATTGCGCAATAGGGAAAATGTAACAGGATTCTACGATTTGCAGGATTTGCGAAAAAGGATGGAGAAATACTTCATATTACAATGTGAACACGGGTAGGGTGGGGTGAAACCGGGTATGAGAGAGCTGTCGCTAGCGCGTTTTTTCGGTTTCGGAGAAAAAGATGTGTCGAACGAATCATCAGAAGAGATTCGTGCACTGGAGACGGATAAGATCGTCTCAAGTCCGTATCAACCCCGAAGCGTATTTGATGATGAACGGATCGAAGAGTTAAGTCAAACCATACGTACACATGGACTCATTCAGCCGATCGTTGTACGGAAAAAAGGGGATACGTATGAGCTGATTGCCGGCGAACGTCGTTGGCGAGCTGCCAAGAAATTAGGTTTAAAGACGATTCCGGCTATTGTTCGGGAAATGAGCGACTCGCATGCCGCTTCTGTTGCCTTGATCGAAAACTTGCAAAGGGAAGGACTTACGGCTATCGAAGAGGCGATCGCCTATCAACAGTTAATCGAGCTCCATCAATTGACACAGGAAAGTTTGGCTCAACGCTTAGGCAAGGGGCAATCGACGATTGCTAACAAATTACGCTTGCTCAATCTGCCGCAAGCGGTACAAGACGCTCTGTTGAAACGCCAGATTACAGAGAGACACGCCCGCGCCCTTTTAGCCCTTTCGACGGAAGAGCTTCAATTAAAAGTTCTGACCGAAATCATGGAGAAAGAATGGAACGTCAAGCAGACGGAAGCACGAGTCAAACAATTGCTCGAAAAATCTGAAGCGAAACCTAAGAAAAAACGTGTCTTATTCTCCAAGGACGTTCGTCTTGCGGTCAATACAATTCGGCAATCTTTAGATATGATTCAAAAAAGCGGATTATCCGTTGCGACGGAAGAAGAGGATTTTGAAGATTATTATCAAATTGTAATCCGAGTTCCCAAAAAGAAATCATAGAGAACGCGAAACAATTGTTTCTTCTTCAAGCTTTCAATGTGAAAAGTAACGAATACTGATCACGAAGATGAATGGCTGCAGCAAAAGACCTCCCAATTGTTAAGGGGAGGCACTTTTTTTACCATCCTCTTTCATAATCGATAGCGATTCACCGGACGACCGATGGAGCCGTATTTGACGACCAGTTGTACATCTCCTCTTTTTTGTAAATATTCAAGATATCTCCTGACAGTAACCCGAGCAAGTCCCGTTCCAGAGGCTACTTCTTCGGCTGACATGGCTTTCTTTTGTTCCTGTAAATAATCGATGATCTGTTGTAAAGTATGTGGGTTTAATCCTTTGGGAAGCATACGATTCGTCGTGTCCGCTTTCTGGCTTCGCATGCCGGTGATCAAATCCATATCCACTTGTTCCAGTTGATCATTCATACGCAATTTTTTGTATGTTATTTTGTATTGCTCGAGAGCAGTTTGCAGTCGTTCAAAACGAAATGGCTTCAAGATATAATCAGAAGCACCGTAACGCAGGATCTGCTGAATATGTTCAGCAGAACGATTGGCTGTTACAGGAATGACATCCACAGTAAGTTCTTGGAGACGGATTTCTTTCAGTATTGCAAGTCCGTCCATATCCGGTAAGAAATAATCCAATAAAACAAGATCCGGATCTGTCTCTTGGATCAACCGGAAGGCTTCTGTTCCGCTAAAGGCTTTCCCCACAAGTTGAAATCCACCAATCCGCGATATAAATTCCGCATTGATTTCCATGACCATCGGGTCATCTTCGACAATGAGCATGCGAATGAGTTCCATCAAGATTCACCTTCCATATCCCATTCCGGCCCTGGAAGAATGACAACAAACCGGGTTCCTTCACCAACTTTTGACTCACACTCGATTTCACCGCCAAGCAGATCGACAAATTGTTTAACTAGATAGAGCCCGATTCCTTGTCCATGGGAGCCTTTTGTCGTAAAACCGTAATCGAAGATTTTCGTTTGCGTATCAGGATTCATGCCAATCCCGTTATCGATGACTTCAATCTCGATACCGTCTTCATTTCCCTCGAGGAAAAGAGTGATTGTTTTCTCCGTCTGAGAGGAATGGGCAGTTGCATAGATGGCGTTTTCAAGGAGATTCCCAACGATCATTAAAACATCCGCTTCCTTAACATTCACTGGTAAAACCGGCAAGGAGGTTCTGGGATCTACTTTCAATTCTACTCCTTGTTCCTTGGCATGGCTGATTTTGCCGAGAATTAATCCCGAGATGCTGTAATCCTTGATGCGGCTCGTCAAAAAATGTGTCTCTTCTTCTTTCTCTTGATTAAAGCTCAAAATCTTTTCCATGACTTCTTCATAACGCTGTAATTGGATCAGACCCGCGATCGTATGTAATTTATTTAAATATTCATGGTTTTGGGCGCGTAAGGCATCTATGAATTTTTTGACTCCTGTCAATTCTTCTGCGAGCTGATCGATTTCCGTTCGATCCTGAAAAGTGGACATAGCGCCCAAAATCTTTCCGTTAACAATGATCGGAATTCGATTGACCAGGATCACCGTTTTATGAATGCGTCGAAGTTGATGGTATTGCGGATTTCCTTCCTTGAGTATCTCCGGAAGACGGCTATCCGGTATCACTTCTCGAATCGGTTTACCGATTACGTCTTCAGTAATCGCCATGATGCGCATCGCCTGTTTATTGAAGACGGTGATACGCTCATTTGAATCAATAGCAATAATTCCTTCGGCAATCGATTCGATAACCGCTTCACGTTCTTTAAATAGATGTGCGATATCCAAAGGTTCCATATTAAGCATTTGCCGCTTGATCCGGTTAGCTACCCATACGGCCCCCAAAATACCCGAAATCGACCCTAAGAGTAATGAGATCGTTAAATCCAACCGATAATCCCACACCAATTGAAGAAAAGAAGGAATGAGTACACCAATCACCACAACACCGAGCTGTTTATCTCCTTCTTCATCCATCACCGGAACAAAAGCGCGGATCGAGTCGCCTTTCACCCCGTGTGCTCTTGAAACATACGATTGTTCAGTCAAAGAAGGATCTTCATCGCCACCGACAAATCGGGTACCGATTCGATCTTCAATGGGTGAAGAAAAGCGTATTTTGTTCATATCGAAGACAACCACATATTCTACATCGGTAGCGAGTCGTACACGTTCGGCGAAAGGTTGGATGATTTTCCAACCTTCGGGTTTTCCCAACCCTTCCCGAATGATCGGAGATTGTGCAAGAGATTGTCCGATTGCCATTACTTTTTTTCCTAATTCCTGTTCATATAAACTTGCCATGCGATGAATTATGATCAAACTCCCGCTAATGACTGAGAAAAAGACTATGATTGAGATCGTAATGGCGATTTTTGTGCGCATGGTTAACCGAGCTTGTTTCATAAACCAAACTCCTCGAAAATTCCCGGACCGAATTTTTGCTTCATTTCCTGATAGAGAGGCTGGTAAAATTGCTTCCATCGCTCCTTTTCAGCCTCGTTCAGCTGGACGATTTGGATACAAGAACATTTGTTGATTTCTTTCAGTTGTTCCTGTTCAATCTTGACAGCCTCGTCCCTTTCCCATTTCGTTACATCTCTCATCGTATCGGTAATATCCTTTTGAATATCGGAAGGCAATCGGTTCCAGAAGCTCTCGTTCATAATCACGAGATAGCCCAGATAACCATGATTGCTTAAAGTCATATATCGTTGCACTTGATAAAACCGTTTGGTGTATATATTGGAGATCGTATTTTCCTGGCCGTTGATTTTTCCTTCTTCGAGAGCGAGATAGACGTCATTGAAATTGATGGGGACGGGTCTAACTTGCAGCATTTTGAATTGATGATCAAGGACAGTACTAGGCATGATGCGCATGGTGAGACCGGCCAGATCTTCTGGGGCGCGTATGGGTTTAACATTGTTGGTAAATTGTTTTAAACCATTGTCCCAAATACCAAGAAGTATCATATGATTTTTCTTTAGCCTTTCAGCGATCGATTTTCCCGCTGTTCCGTCTAATACTTGATGATAACCATTCAAATCCGGATACAGGTAGGGTAAATCGAAAACGCCCAACTCCGGGATGAGATCCGTCAGTTTCGAAATTGCAGGTGCAACCATTTGGACATGCCCCTCAGCAAGAGCGTTCAGTTCTTCCGTATCTTTGTAAAGTGATCCGTTGGAAAATACTTGAACCTCCACTTTACCGTTTGTGCGCTCTTTTAATAATTTCGCAAATAACCGGGCGGCTTGTCCTTTCGGGGTATCTTCGCCGACCACATGAGAGAAGCGAATGACGATTTTCTCCTTTTCACTGACTTGCTCATAATCGATCGCTTTCGGAGTACAAGCCGTCAGAAATGTTAGTGCAAATATGCTGATAACCGATAAGATCTTGTTCTTCAACCCATTCAACCTCCGATTCCCCATATGTAATCTTCTCACAATCTTACGTTCCGTTCAAAAGAACAAAATGAACAAAATAAACGATATGTTCTAATTCTTCCTGCGATGGATTAAACGTGATTTAATTGACGTGCAAGAATCATTTTTCTGACAAAATCTTTTGACTACACATTCATTTGAATGTAAGCGATTTCCGGAGGGGATCTATCGTGAAAGGAAAGTTCAAATTCTCACTTACGGCTCAGGTGCTGATCGGATTGGTTCTGGGAATTGCTCTTGGTTTCTTTTTTCCGAAAACCGGAGCGCAAATGAAGCCACTCGGAGATTTATTTATCAATCTGATTAAGATGGTGATCGCCCCCATCGTGTTTCTGACGATTGTGATAGGAATCGCGAATATGGGAGATATGAAAAAAGTGGGACGTGTAGGTGCCAAAGCGATTCTTTACTTTGAGATTGTGACCACTATTGCCCTTGCGATCGGATTACTCGTAGTGAACTTGCTTCAACCGGGCTCCGGGTTACATCTGGCGGATCTTAAAAAGGGGGATATCAGTCAGTACACGAAGGCGGCTGCGGAGACAGACTGGGTACAGTTCTTCCTTCATATCGTTCCAAGCAATGCATTCGATGCATTTGCGAAAGGAGACTTGCTCCAGGTCTTGCTGTTCTCCTGTTTGTTTGGTGTTGCATTATCATTGCTTGGTGAAAGAGGAAAATCGGTCGTCCAGTTCTTTGAGAAGTGTTTAGAGGTATTTTTTAATATCGTGAACATTGTGATGAAACTCTCTCCTTTGGGGGCATTTGCCGCCATCTCATACACGATCGGCAAATTCGGTATCACCGCTCTGATTCCATTGGGGAAATTGATGATTTGTGTCTATGCGGCCATGATCCTATTCGTGATGGTCGTGCTTGGATCGATTGCAAAAATGTATCGGTTCAGTCTCTGGAATTTGATTAAATATTTAAAAGAAGAAATTTTTATCGTTGTAGGAACCTCTTCATCCGAATCGGTTCTTCCACGCATGATGGATAAGCTGGAACAGTACGGGTGCTCGAAGCCGGTAGTCGGTATGGTTCTTCCGACAGGATATTCCTTCAACTTGGATGGCACCTCCATTTACTTATCGATGGCTGTCATCTTTATCGCACAGGTTTATAACGTTCATTTGGATCTCATGCAGCAATTAACAATCATGGCCGTCCTGATGTTAACATCGAAAGGTGCAGCAGCAGTGACTGGAGGTGGTTTTGTCACATTGGCAGCCACTCTGTCTGCGACCCACTTTGTGCCTGTGGAAGGTCTCGCATTGCTCTTAGGGGTCGACCGCTTCATGTCAGAAGCGCGCGCGCTTATCAACTTGATTGGGAACGGAGTTGCCACTGTGGTTGTATCGAAGATGGAGAAAGATTTTGATGAAACGAAGTTTGCGCAACAAAAACCGGTTCATGAAAAAGACCGGGCATTTTCGACGTGATCATGCGGAATATGGGGGTATTGACGACAATACAAAACCCTTTCACCGTCTTTTATGCGGTGAAAGGGATTAATCATTTTGGTATGTGGGACATGTCATACTTTTCGGCTTTGCGCTAAAGGAAGGGATATCCTATTTTGCAATGCACATATTCGCGCACCATGCCAATAGAAGTAGATCGAAGCAAGGGAAATCATAGCCACCGTAAGAAACAAAGCGGTCCCTCCATAAGCAGTTAAGAGCAAACCGCCGATCCATGGACCGATAAACTGACCGAAATTGGTGAAAGTTTTCGCGCCAAAATAGGTTCCCCGCATACCTTCCTTAGCCAGTTGATCGATGAAGGCATCTCCGGAAGGAAAGGTGAGAAGTTCACCGAGAGTAAAAATAATCATGGATAGGATGATCAGAGTCCAACTTCTTGACAGTGCAAACCCGATATTACCCATTGCATAGAAACAACTTCCAATGATAATGTTGAATAGGGGTGATCGATGTTCGCCCCATTTACTTAAAGGGATTTGCAAGAGAATCACCGTAAGAGCGTTTATACTCATCAACCAGGCAAACAGGTGCAGCCCATCAGAAAAATTCCCTTCTACATATTGGGATAAGGTGACCGTCATTTGAGAATAGCTGAACCACCCCAGTATGCCACCCAAGATATAGTAACGTAGCGATACATCTTCTTTAATAACATTCCATGCTTCCCGAAAGGTCACTCCCCTTTTCAATTTTCCTTCTATCTTTCGAATTCCAAAGTGATTGAATAAAAGCTGTAAGGAAAAAGCATACAGAAAATATACGATACCTGTTACGATAAAGGGGAGCGAACCGGCTACGAGTCCAAAATACGCACCGATGAGCGGTCCTAAGGTTACACCGATATTGATAGCCATGTATCGCAGAGAGAAGACGTGCAGCCTTTTTTCCGGTTTCGTGAGATCGGCCATCAACGCTTGTGAAACAGGCTCAAAAAACGAGCGGCATAACCCATTCAAGAAACTTAACAGGATGAACATCCATAAATGAGAAGCCAGAGCAAAACCAATAAAAACGATTCCCCATGTATAAAGCGCGCTCATCATGACTTTTTTTCGGCCGATGCGGTCGGACAACGCCCCACCCACAAATCCGCCAATGGTGCTTGCCAGTGCTCCCACTCCTATGGTCAGCCCAATTAACGAAGGCGTGATGCCCAATGTATGCAAAAGATAGATGGCGAGAAACGGGAGGCTCATGGAAGCGGCAGCCCTGGCCAACACTGTACCAATAATCAGGGAATGTACGATCGGATGGTATGAACGCATAAACGTTTGAATCTTTCCCAGATGGTTCCCTCCTATAAAACAAAAAAGCGGATAGTTGAAACAAACTGCCCTCACACGTATTTTCTCTGTCTACCATTCCAAATTCGTTCCATGAGTTTTTCATCCACATTCATCAGAGGACAAAAACGGCACTTGGTGTACGTGATGATTCGCATGAGAGTGCGTTTGGGAGAGTATTTTGCATATTTTGATAATATTATACATATACACTGGAAATTTGCAAATAATTCCTCTTACCCAATCACTAGTTTTTCAAGATACCTCCTCATGATGCAAGCGGCGCCATCAGAAATGAAAAACATCTTTAGGTTGGCGTAATGCATTGCGGGAGACAGCGACTCTGGAGATCGTCTCGCTTCCTTTCGGATGTAAAAGGGTATATGCATTGCGCGTAATAGCGACTTTGAAGGTCGTCTCGCAACATTTGATTATGATTCCATGCGAGACGACCTTCACGGAGCATAAGCGCAATGCATATACCCGCTGACACGACCTCCACGGAGCATGAACGCAAAGCATATGTCTGCCAAACTACACATTTTTCAAGAGAGATCTCCATGCTGCAAAACGGCATCAATAGAGGATGAAAAGTTTCTTGTGTTGGAAGTGAGATTTAAGCCCGCCACATGAGACATAGTGACTTTTGGTTGGATGTTATCACTTTGCAGCGCAGAGGTGAGTTGAAGGTCGTTCCGCAACATCTGTTTATAATGCGGGCGGAACGACCTTCATCGAACCCAAGCGCAAAGTGATATATCCAACCAAGCACTAGTTTTCAAGAGTGCTTCACATGCTGAAATCAACGTCATCAGTGGAAGAAAAGTGTCTTTGATGGCGTAATGTTTTCCGTGAGATAGCGATCTCCACGGAGCATGAACGCCAAGCATATCCTCTGAGACGACTTCCAAGAAGAGCGAACGAAAGAAACTTCCTCCAAACTACACTTTTTCTAGGTAATATACAGCATCTTGCAAAATGTCAAATAATCAGTTTGTAGAAAAATGATTGTCTTGAAATGGGAGAAATTACTTTATCCATGGTCAAGCATTTCTTCTATTATTCCAATTCAACTACCTTTCCTGTAAAATGATAGACACAGAATCATTTGAACGAATAACCAGTGTACATATATTTTCAAAAACGAGGTGAGTACATGGCGAGAATTGTCGCTGTAGCCAATCAGAAAGGCGGGGTGGGTAAAACGACCACGTCTGTCAACCTCGGAGCCTGTCTCGCTACATTGGGAAAACAAGTGCTTCTCATTGACATAGATCCGCAAGGGAATACCACAAGCGGAATCGGCATTGATAAGGCGGACGTGCAAGCGTGTATTTATGACATACTCATTAACGATCTGGCTGCAGCAGAAGTGATCCTACCAACGGAAGTTGAAAACTTGAAGATCATACCCGCTACCATTCAGTTAGCGGGCGCCGAGATTGAGCTCGTATCGTCGATTTCACGAGAAGTGCGTCTTCGCAATGCGTTACAATCGATCAGAGACCAGTTCGATTATATAATTATTGATTGTCCTCCCTCATTGGGATTGCTCACGGTGAACGCATTAACAGCATCCGATTCCGTGTTGATACCAATCCAATGTGAATATTATGCACTTGAAGGATTGAGTCAACTTCTGAATACGATTCGCCTTGTACAGAAACATCTAAATACTTCCTTGGAAATCGAGGGAGTATTACTTACCATGCTTGATGCGCGTACGAACCTGGGTCTCCAAGTCATTGAAGACGTTAAAAAATACTTCAGGGAAAAAGTCTATCAGACGATTATTCCTCGAAATGTTCGTTTAAGCGAAGCACCCAGCCACGGACTGTCGATTATTCAGTATGATCCTCGGTCGAGAGGGGCGGAAAGTTACATGGATCTGGCAAAGGAAGTGTGCGGATCATGAGTACGAAACGTCAGTCATTGGGAAAAGGACTCGGTGCGTTGTTGCCTGAAGTCTCGAAAGAAGATCCTGTAACAACTGTCTCGATCAGTCAATTGCGTGCCAACCCTTATCAACCGCGAATGACTTTTGATGATGAAAAGCTGGATGAGTTGGCCGATTCGATTCGTGAGCACGGGATCATACAACCGCTTATTGTGAGAAAAAGCGTACGCGGCTATGAAATTGTGGCTGGTGAACGACGTTGGCGGGCAGCAAAAAAAGTGGGTCTTGAACAGGTTCCTGTTGTGATCAAAGAGTTTTCCGACCTGCAGATGATGGAGATCGCTTTGATTGAGAACTTACAACGTGAAGACTTGAATCCCATTGAAATTGCGGATGCTTATCAAAAACTGTTGGATCAATTCAATCTCACTCAAGAAGAACTCGCGAAGAAAGTGGGACAAAGTCGTTCACATGTAGCCAATTTTCTTCGTCTACTTAACTTGCCGAAAGAAATTCGCGATTATGTTTCACGTGGAACATTATCAATGGGGCATGCAAGAGCTTTGCTTGGGTTGACAGACAAGGAGCAGATGATTCTTTTAGCCAAAAAAATCATTGAAGAAGATTTAAATGTAAGAACAGTCGAAGCGTTTGTTTCCCGTCTCAATTCCACTGTTCCACGTGAAACAAAAAAAACAACAGTCACTAAATCGAAAGTCATCAGTCAATATGAAGAACGGTTTCGTGAAAAACTCGGAACCGCGGTACGGATTCAGCAGGGCAAGAAGAAAGGGAAAATCGAGATCGAATATTTTTCTTATGATGACCTCGAAAGAATCCTAAGTATGTTCGAATAAACTGGATAGGAAATGAAGATCAGAGGATGGGCGGAGAGGATACAGGGCTCTCCGTTTTCTGCTGTCGAGGGAGAGGGATGAAAGATGATCTATTTGGATAATGCGGCAACTACTTGGCCGAAACCTCCTGAAGTCGTTCATGCCATGATGGAATGCTTGGAATCTTCTTCCGCCAATCCTGGCAGAGGAAGTCACCAACTTTCACTGAAAGCGTCACGAATCGTTTCTGATACAAGAAATAAGCTTGCAAAGCTGTTTGGAGTTACGAATCCCTCTGATATTGTTTTTACACAAAACGCAACGGAGTCACTGAATCTGGCCATCAAGGGATTTTTGCGACCCGGAGATCATGTCGTCACCTCGAGCTTGGAACATAATTCGGTACGCCGTCCTCTTGAATATATGCGTAAACAAGGGGTTAAGATCACATATGTACAAGCTGACTCATATGGGATCCTCTCAGCCGAGAAGATTGAAGACGCATTAACAGAGAATACACGTTTAGTTGTGATCACACACGGTTCGAATCTTACAGGTTCGATCCTTCCAATTGAAGAGATCGGCAAACTCACACGTGCGCGAGGGATACGGCTGCTTGTGGATGTAGCGCAAACGGCAGGATTATTTCCTATTGACGTGGAATCGATGGGGATCGACATGCTTGCGTTCACAGGACATAAGAGTCTTTACGGCCCCCAAGGAACGGGAGGTTTATATATTCACCCGGATATCGATCTCATTCCACTGTTGCACGGTGGTTCCGGTGGACATTCCGAATTGATTGACATGCCTTCAATCCGTCCGGATCGTTTTGAAGCGGGGACTCGGAATACCGTTGGTATTGCAGGATTAGGTGCAGGTCTTACCTTTCTGGAGAAAGAGGGAATTGATCGGATTCGCAAACATGAGCAAGAATTAACTGCTCTTTTACTGCAAGAACTGCAAGCGATACCGGATGTTCGAATCTTTGGTCCACCCCCGAACGTCGATAGGTCTCCCATCGTATCTTTTGTTGTTGAAGGGTTTGATTCTACAGAGTTAGGTTTTATCTTGGATCAGCATTATAACATCGCTGTACGGACGGGGTTGCACTGTGCCCCTCTCGCTCATGAAACACTGGGTACAAGTCCAGAAGGTCTCGTGAGGGCGAGTATCGGTTTCTTTAACACAAAACATGAGATTCTTGAGTTTGCCGCAGCGATAAGGGAGATTCTGCAATAGACCATTTTTCAAGACCGCTCATCATGCATCAAGTTGCTTAAACCGACGAGTGGAAACTGCCTTTGTACGGGTGTGAGGTTTTGCGCGGAGAGCACGGAGGACCCCGCTTCCTTATTAAAATTAAAGGGTTACATGCTTTGATCAGATAGTCCCCATCCAGCAAACGGCACCATTAGTGGACGAAACGTTTGTAGTGCATGAAAAGAGATTTAAAGCTGTCATAAACAACAGAGTTGCTTTTAGTGGATGGTTTCGCTTTGCAGCGCAGAGGTGAGTGGAAGGTCGTTCCGCTTCCATTTGGGAGTTATGAGGTATATGCTTTGCGCGTAATAGCGACTTTGGAGAACGTCTCGAAACAATTGAATTTTTATTCGTATGCGAGACGATCTCCACGGAGCACGAACGCAAAGCATACGCCCGCTGAGACAACCTTCACGGAGCATGAGCGCAAAGCATATGCCTGCTAAGACGACCTCCGCGACTACGAATGTAAGACATAAACCGCCAGACCACATATTTTGAGAGATCGCGTTAGAAAGAAGGTACAACATTGGTTTTACTGGGTACAATCGTCAATTCCGTATCGATTCTGGCTGGCTCGATTCTCGGGTTGTTTTTGAGCGGCATACCTGAACGCTTGAAAGCAACCGTCCTGCATGGGATCGGGCTCGCCGTATTTATTATCGGTGCTTCCATGGGAATGAAGGCCGGAGAAGATATCCTCCTCGTGATTATTTCGGTCGTACTTGGCGGTTTTCTCGGAGAATGGATGGATATTCAGGGGAAGCTTGAAGCTATCGGTAAGTATACGGAAAAGAAACTCAAACGATATGGAAAAGGAAAAATTGCGGAAGCGTTCGTCTTTTCTTCTCTTGTGTACGTCATTGGAGCTATGGCGATCGTTGGAGCGATGGAAAGCGGTTTGACGTTAAAGAATACCACGTTGTATACAAAAGCGATGATCGATGGTATCTCTTCGATCATTTTTTCCTCAACGCTCGGCATCGGTGTTGCGATGTCGGCGATCCCGGTGTTCCTTTATCAGGGGTCCATCGCTCTTTGTGCGGAATGGTTGCGAAGTGTGTTACAGGACTCCGTCATCAATACCATGACCGCGACAGGAGGGATCTTAATTATGGGAATCTCTCTGCAAATCCTCGAAGTTAAAAAGATCCATGTGGCGAATTTGCTCCCTTCTATCTTTATAGCCGCTCTGTTAAAATGGTTGCAAATTCGCCTATTCAACTAAGAAGTGGATTATTATTCTCTGCGGTTTTCGGGGACCGATAAAAAAGAATTTTATCGAAGCGAGCGATGGTTTGGTTCATTTCGGCAAGGAGAGCTTTAAACAAGGGAGAGGCTATAGATGGATGCAGTAACATGGATACAGTCAAATTTGGTTGTGGTTATCTACGGGATGGTCGGTCTTCTTATCTTATCATGGCTATGGATCTGGATGCTTGCCAGGCGGATTTCACGCATTCAAAAGCGGCAGAAAAAGTGGGTGCAAGGGCAGGTTCCCGCAAATTTGGAAGACGCTTTACTTACTTACAAAGATGAGTTGAAGCAACTGGATGAAAAAATTCATCAGATCCTTGCGGAAATGGAAGAGCAAAAGAGGCTGACGCAAAAAAATGTTGGTCCCGTAGGCATCGTACGCTTTAATGCATTTGATGAGATGGGGGGAGATTTAAGTTTCGCCGTTGCGATCTTAAACGGACAAAAAAACGGTGTGGTGATCTCCAGTATCTATGGTCGGGAAGAACAACGGACATACGCAAAGCCGATTGAAAATGGTTCTTCCGTTTATTTGTTAAGTGATGAAGAAAAGGAAGCGGTAAAACAGGCGATTCAAAAAATGGAGTCATAAAATACATAAATGATTCGATTGAAGCATGTTATAACGGAGCTAAGAGCAAAAGCGCCCTCGGGGGCGCTTTTATCATATACCATGTGGATTATTTTCGATCAATAGAGAAATCCATGGAAGTAACTGATGAAATGTTACCCCGAAGAACTTATTTCCCTGCCGCCTGGATCCGTTGATGAATTTCCTCGGGTGTCATTCCGTGCGCATTAATGATCGGACAGTTGACGACAACGTTTTGGATTCCCGTCAGGTTTTGGTCAGCTCCGGAGATCACGACTGCCGAATAGTTCGCTTGCGTTTCGCCGAGGTTTTCTAATTGATTCGCATCTAATGTGTCAACTTGATAGCCTTGCCGGCTTAGATATTCGCGAACTGGAGATAGGTTAGCTTCAACTGCTACTTTCATGATAAGGTACCCCCCTATAATGGAATTCAATTGTATTATGTTACCGAACAGGGGGGAGTATACCTTAGCGTTTTTTCAACTGGACAAATAAGCTGTGATGACTTTGAAAAGGAACGTGAGGCAAACAAGCATGGTTTCTTTGATGGGTAGTTTCTGGTATTTTTAGAAGTGTGGCTGCCAAAGACTGAGAAATGCATTCTGCCATGCGCATAACGACAGACAAACGTGTATTTTGTAAAACGAAGTATTCCATGAATCCACCAACATTGACAATACCCGTGATATGAATGTTTCCGACTTCGGGCAAATCTTTATTCACCCCAGCCCCTGGCTTTAAAGGTCCGCGTCCAACAGTCACCTGTCCAACGGAACTGAGTTGTCCAAGACATGCATCAATCGCTATGACAAACGGATTCTCAAACTTTCTTTCGATTTCGTAGAGTGTATCTTTTAAATTGACAGCATGGACCGGTTGATCCAGAGTACCAAATACATAACATATGTGTTCGAGAGACAGTGAAGACAGGCGAGAACCGACAAGTGGACCCAAAGCATCACCGGTTGAACGGTCCGTACCGATACATACAAGTACGATTTGACTTTCGTGAGAGCGCTCACTTATCAATTCATGCAGATGTTGACTCAAATGATCGAGTGCTTGCGGATGTGTGTGATCGATTTTGAACGGAACGTTCGTCCGTAGTTCTTTTTTAAACATGGGCTTCCCCCGCCTATAAGAAAAGAGTGTTATCAGTATATGGGCAAATCGTCTGATTTTATACATAACAGGACAACAATGAGGAAAAATGCGTTTCTTCCCCACATAGATATTCAGAGAGGGCTTGTCAGGGGAGGAACAATATGATTGATTTGATATTGATAGCAGTTATCGCGTGGGCAGGGATGATCGGGTGGATGCGCGGCATGTATCGCGCGTTGTTAGATGCAGTTTCTACTTTGATCGCTGTTTTTTTTGTGACGATTTCTGTTCCCATATTAAAAGACTCGATCATCGACGGGGCATGGAGATTGGGGTTTGAACATTGGATTCAACTGCGGTTGCGCGATCACCACACCGTTTTCCTGCATGTAGAGCAGGGGAGCATTCCTGCGGGGGCCCAGATCACATCCTCGAAAGCATTTTTAGCGGAGCGCATCTATGAGATGATCATGATCAGTGTATCCGCTTTTGCTCTCATCATGGGGATTCAGTTGATTTTACAAGTCTATGAAACGGTTTGGACACCCCCGCGAGGCACGCGGGCAAATAGTGGACTCGGCATGGCAGTGGGGCTGTTTCTCGGGATATTTATCGTACTGTTTCTGATTAATGGACTGGGCATGCTTTCCTGGTTTTCGGGGATGGAAGTTTTGGATGAACACTTGAGCGAATCGGTGCTCGTCTCTGTATTTGTACGATGGCTTCCCTGGTATTTCTGAAGCGGTTTGAGAGGATAAAGGGAGTTGAGTATAATGTTGATAACTTTATTACAAGATGGGAGTCATTCGATGCAACAATTGAAAAACTTGTATACGTCGCTTGTCACGGAGCTTACAAATCCAGATTTTTATATCAGCAAAATCGCGATTCTCTTGAAGATTATCTTGTTGCTGACCGCCGCAAAACTGATGATCAGATTTGGCACGGTCGCTCTTGAACGCGTGTTTGCTCATCGTACAGTTCGTTTGGATGAGAGACGAAGCAAAACGTTAACCTCCTTGACCTCGAATATCTTGCGCTATGCCGTTTATTTTTTTGTTATCTTGTCGGTTTTGGAACAGCTAGATTTTCATGTGGAGACATTGATCGCTGGTGCGGGGATTGCCGGATTGGCGATCGGATTTGGCGCGCAAAGCCTCGTCAAAGATGTGATCACCGGGTTCTTCATTATCTTTGAAGATCAATTCGCGGTCGGAGATGAAATCCAAACGGGGAATTATCGGGGGACTGTGACTGAGATCGGATTGCGTGTTACCAAACTGCGCGCCTGGACGGGAGAAGTCCACATCATTCCCAACGGACAAATCACGAACGTGACCAATTTTTCGAAAGCGAATTCTCTCGCTGTGCTGGACGTAGGGGTTGCTTACGAAGAGAATATCGAGTATGTCACATCTGTTTTGCAGCGCGTGTTGCAGCAAGCGAAAAACGAGATGCCTTCCATCGTGGGTGATCCGAAAGTTCTCGGTGTGCAAAATTTAGGACCGTCAGAAGTGGTGATTCGAATCATCGCCGAATGCAAGCCGACAGAAAGCGGGCCAGTAGCCCGAGAGTTGCGCAGACGAATCAAAGTGACGTTTGACGAGGAAGGGATCGAAATTCCTTATCCGAAACAGGTTTTGTTAGCCGGAGCGCAACCAGTGGGGGAGAAAGCTCCAACTACAGGTTTGAACGCGTGAAGGGATGACGGCTTCCATTCTAAAGTTATTGCTGCTTGGGTGGGTATATCGTTTTGCACTTGGGTTCGTTTCGATGAAGGTCGTTCGTTGAGGCATATGCCCTCACTATGGTTTAAGGAAGAGGAACCACCTTCCACTCACCTCTGCGCCGCAAAGCAAAACAATCCACCCAAAATCCACTCTGTTGCTTGTGGGAGATTTATACTTTTCTTTTCACACAGGAAACAAAATCATCCTTTGATGGCGCTGCTTTCGGAATAGTGCAATTTGCAACAACTATTGAATTGGAATAGAGAGGTGGATGAATGTGGAACGGAAAGTGTTTCATTTGGGAGATATCGTACAGATGAAAAAACCGCACCCGTGCGGAGGCAATGAGTGGGCAGTCATCCGCATGGGAATGGATATTCGCATCAAATGCCAAACATGTGGCAGAAGTGTCCTTCTTCCCCGATCACAATTTGAGAAAGATATGAAAAAAGTCGTGCGGCATGCAGAAGGGGAGAATTAAATGTCATGGCGGAACACAGAGTGTTAACGGCTTGTCCTTTGGATTGCTGGGATGCTTGCAGCATGGTGGCTTATGTACATGATGGACGTTTGATCAAAGTGGAGGGAAACCCGGATCACCCCATCACCCAAGGAAGTCTATGTGTGAAAGGAAAGCGGTTGGTCGATCGCTTGTATCACCCGAAACGGATATTATCTCCCTTGAAAAAGGTCAACGGTGAATGGATCGAAATCGAATGGGAGCAAGCGTTCCGTGAAATCGCAGCGAAAATGCGCGAAGCATCTTTGCGATACGGACCGACTGCCGTCATGCATATGTACGATTATGGTTCGGGTGGGATGCTAAAAGCGCTCGAAGAACGATTTTTCAACCTGTTCGGCGGTTATACGGAGATCGTCGGTTCTCTTTGTTGGGAAGCTGGGCTGCAAGCGCAAACGTACGATTTCGGCATTCCCCTTTCGCATCATCCCAACGATCTGGTGAATGCCCGTGCGATTGTCGTCTGGGGTCGCAATGTGTCTGTCACCAATATGCACATGATGCCTTTTATCAAAAAAGCTTTGAAACGCGGCACCAAACTCGTTCTCGTCAATCCGCTGGCAACAGACCTCTCCTCCCGTTGCGATCTCCAAATTCGCCCGCGCCCGGGAACAGATGGTGCGCTCGCTCTTGGAGTGGCGCGAATCATTTATGAACGCGGCACATATGACCATGAATTTGTGGAGAAACACGCCGTGGGATTTTCGGAGTTCGCTTCCTATTTGCAACAGTTTTCACCCGAACGTGTCTCTGAGATAACAGGCGTACCGGTTTCCGAGATTGAACAATTGGCGGAACTTTATGAGAACGGTCCCGTTTCCACATTGCTTGGCATAGGGTTGCAGCGGTATGGCAATGGCGGAAACACGATTCGCGCGATCGATGCGCTCTGTGCCATGAGCGGCCAAGTAGGAAAACCGGGAGGCGGCGTACAATATGCGAACCGCATTTGGGGACCTCTCCTCGACATGAACGCATTAACGATGCCGGAACGTAGAACAGCACACCGTGTATTCTCGGTTGTACGGCAGGCCGAAGAGATTTTGCAGGCGGATCCGCCCGTCGAGATCCTGTTTGTCACCCGCTCCAATCCGATATCCCAGATCCCGAATTCCAAACGAACACAAGAAGCGTACCAAAAAATCGGTACAGTGGTCGTTATTGATATGTTTTTAAACGATACGGCGGAATATGCTGATTATTTTCTCCCTTGTACCACGGTATTTGAAGAAGAAGACATTCTTTACTCATCGATGTGGCATTCGACCATCAGTTATATCCATCCGGTTGTTCCGCCACAAGGGAAAGCCAAACCGGATTGGCAAATCTTCGCCGGTTTGGCGGAACATCTCGGTTTTGCCGACGAATTTATGCGCCCGATTCATGAATGGATGGAGATGGTGATCGCTCCCCTCAAGGAGTTGGGAGTGACGTTAGAACGCTTGCAGGAAGAGGGATTTGCAACCGTTCCCAGTGAAGAGATTCCCTTTTCTGATCATCAGTTCCCTACTCCTTCCGGAAAATATGAATTTTATTCGCGACGGGCTCTGGAGGATGGGGCGAGCGCTCTACCGGAATACAAGGAACCGTTGGAAAGCCCGGTGCGGCAACCGGATCTTGCTGTTAAGTATCCCTATCATCTGTTATCCGTTCATCCGCGGCGTTCTCTCAATACCCAGCATTATCTCGTTTCTTCGGAGCAGCCATGGGTTGAGGTCAGCCCCGATTTGGCGCGGAAAAAGAGGCTTTCAGAAGGAGATAGGGTTCGCGTATTTAACGAACGTGGAGCGATCACGGGGATTCTTAAAATCACCCCCTTGATGCATCCGCATGTCATTAAGATTGAGCAAGGCCGTCCGCGGAGCATGGGGGGAGGAATCAATGATTTGACTTCCAATCACCACGCGGATCTTGGAAAAGCGGCGAGTGCACAGTATGATTGCCTTGTCAATATTGAGAAAATCGATTCCATGAATAAGGTGCTTTAGGAATGTGTCGACGAAAGAGGAAAACAGGGCCATCCATTCGCGGAGCGGCATCCTGTTTTTCTTTTTGGATACACTACCATTAGATGGCTCAAATCTTTGAATCATCGGTTGCTGACGATACTGTTGCGGGAGGAACTGAATGATGAATACGGGTTTTGGCGAAAAGATCATCGCGATTCGCAAAGATGAAAATGGTGACATAAAGATGATAAAAACACATACGGGACGAATCGTCCCGATTGAACAAGCGATACAAGAAGCACGGGAAGGACGATATGACTCATTACAAGCGATTGATAAGGAAGGGAATTGGTATATCAGACACAGCGCGGGAACAGACGCACCGGAACGGGGAGGCAATCTGGATATCCTACCCGAATTTTAGAACATTCGATGATGATTTTTTCCGTTCGATTGATTCTTGTTCAGTGGAAACCACCGCCTCTATACTTGTAAAAGAACACTTCTGGCAGAAGGGCTTTCAGGCTCACGAGGATGTGTGGTATGGTAGAGTTCGTAAAGGAGTGACAAGTGAATGAAGATTGGAATGATCGGTCTTGGCAAGATGGGTTATAACCTCGTCATGAATCTGAAAGATCATGGACACGATGTGGTTGCGTATGACGTGAATGAAGAGAGCGTTGCCAAAATAACCGCTGAAGGTGTAGACGGAGTATCGAGTATCGAACAACTCGTCGAGCGTCTTGAGGCTCCAAGAATCGTCTGGCTGATGGTGCCGGCCGGGAAACCGGTGGATGATGTATTGGAAACTCTGGTTCCTCGCCTATCTGCCGGAGATATCGTGATTGAAGGAGGCAACTCTCATTATAAAGAGTCTTTGCGCCGACATAAGCATTTAAAAGAGAAAGGCGTCTATTTCCTTGATTGCGGCACAAGCGGCGGTGTCGAAGGTGCGCGTTACGGTGTTTGTACGATGATCGGCGGAGACCCCGAGGCATGGGAGATCGTCGAACCGCTTTTCCGTGATATCTCGGTTGAGCATGGATATCATTTTGCCGGTCAGCCCGGTGCTGGTCATTTCCTCAAGATGGTACATAACGGTATTGAGTATGGAATGATGCAGGCGATTGCCGAAGGTTTTGAGGTTTTGCATAAGAGTGAGTTTGATTTCGATTATGAGAAGGTCGCCCGTGTATGGGGCCACGGTTCGGTGATCCGCTCTTGGTTGATGGATCTCACGGAACGAGCGTTTTCTAAGGATCCGAAGCTCGAATCGATCAAAGGTGTCATGCATTCTTCTGGCGAAGGAAAATGGACGGTGGAAACCGCTCTGGATCTGCAAGTGGCTACCCCTGTGATCGCCATGTCTTTGCTGATGCGATATCGTTCATTGGAAGAAGACACGTTCCACGGAAAAGTGGTTGCCGCTCTGCGCAACGAGTTTGGTGGACATGCGGTGGTTAAGAAATAACGGACAGTCTTTCGGCGGAATGGTATAAGCAAAACAGGATTTTTTGGGTAGTCCCCCATGCCGCAAGCGGCGCCATCAGTGGATGAAAAGTTTCTTGTGAGGGAAGAAGTATAAGGCTATCTCAAGAAACGGAGTGGCTTTTGGGTGGGTTGTATCGCTTTGCGGCGCAGAGGTGAGTTGAAGGTCGTTCCGCTTCCTTTAGAACGTTAAAGGGCATATGCTTGGCGTGAAAAAGCGACTTTGGAGGTCGTCTCGCAACATATGATTATGATTCCATGCGAGAGGACCTTCACGGAGCATAAGCGCAATGCATATACCCGTTGAAACGACCTCCACGGAGCATGAACGCCAAGTATATGCCCGCAAGACCTTCATCGAACCCAAGCGCAAAGCGATACATCCACCCAAACACTAGTTTTCAAGGTAGTCCCCCATGCCGCATGGGCGGCGCCATCAGAGGATGAAAAGTGTCTTCGAGTGGGCGTAATGCTTTGCGTGAGACAGCGACTTTGGAGGTTGTCTCGCGACATTTGATCATTGTTCCATGCGAGACGACCTCCACGGAGCGCGAACGCAAAGCATACGCCCACCAAACTACACTTTTTTCAAGATAGATGCTAAGAGGTCGAAAGGCCTCTTTGTTTTTTGTTCACGTGTAGGAAAGTATAAAATGTGATATAATTTTCACCGCATTTTATCCTTTCCGGACGTCAAAAAAGGCTTTCCGTATGATCCTCTTCGATTGAAGCCTTTTTATCATGTGTACGGATGAACGATGGAGGTGTGCCTGAATGGCTTTAACGACAGGAATTGTGGGTCTTCCGAACGTGGGAAAATCTACCTTGTTTAATGCGATTACACGTGCGGGAGCCGAAGCCGCCAACTATCCCTTCTGCACGATTGATCCAAATGTTGGGGTTGTCGAAGTACCGGACGAGCGTCTCGATCGATTGGCTGAAATCGTAAATCCCCAACGCGTCGTCCCCACAGCGTTTGAGTTTGTGGATATCGCGGGACTCGTGAAAGGGGCCAGCCGCGGAGAAGGACTCGGCAACAAGTTTCTTGCGCACATTCGTGAAGTGAATGCGATCGCCCATGTGGTTCGTTGTTTTGAGGACAGCAATATAACCCATGTGGCGGGTAAAGTCGATCCACTCAGCGATATTGAGACGATCAATTTAGAGTTGGTTCTTGCGGATATGGAAACGGTGGATCGCCGCATCGAGAGAACACGCAAAGCTGCCAAAAGCGGTGACAAGAAACTGTTGGAAGAATTGAAGCTGCTTGAGCGGATAAAAGAAGCGTTTGAAGCGGGCAAACCGGCGCGCACCTTGGATTTGAACGAAGAAGAACGGATGATGATCCGTGATTTGCATCTGCTTACAATCAAACCGGTACTCTATGTGGCGAATGTGGCCGAATCTGAAGTCGGAAATCCGGATGAAAATCCGTATGTAAAACAGGTGCGTTCCTTTGCGGCGGAAGAGGGAGCTGAGGTGGTTGTCATCTCGGCAAAGGTAGAATCGGAAATCGCCGAATTGGAAGGAGAAGACCGCGAGTTGTTCCTCTCCGAGTTGGGACTGCAAGAATCCGGTCTTGATCGCTTGATCAAAGCTGCTTATAAGCTTCTAGGCTTAATCACTTATTTCACAGCGGGCGAAAAGGAAGTCAGGGCTTGGACGATCCGCCGCGGGACCAAGGCACCGCAAGCAGCCGGCGTCATCCACAGCGATTTCGAACGGGGATTCATCCGCGCGGAAGTCATCGCTTATGATGATCTGATCAACGCGGGTTCCATGAATGCCGCAAAGGAAAAAGGACTCTTGCGTCTCGAAGGAAAAGATTATGTCGTACAAGACGGGGATATCATGCATTTTCGTTTCAATGTATAAAAATTACGCATTTTCTATACAAAACTCTTGTACCGGCTGATCTCCGGGACTATACTTATAATATAAAGGAGGGATTAACATGTTAAACCGGATCATTCTTATCGGACGTTTAACGGCTGACCCTGAGTTGCGTTATACGCCTTCCGGTACCGCGGTGGCTTCCTTCACTCTCGCCGTCGATCGTCCGCGTGCAAACCAGATGGGAGAGCGTGAAACCGATTTTATCAACATCGTCGCCTGGCAAAAGTTGGCGGAATTGGCGGCGCAATATCTGCGCAAAGGGCGTCTGGCTGCCGTTGAAGGCCGCCTGCAAATCCGCAGTTATGAAAACCGGGAAGGGCAGCGTGTTCGTGTCGCAGAAGTGGTCGCCGACAATATCCGTTTCCTCGATCGTGCTGAATCGTCGATGAGCGGTGGCGGTATGGGATTCGGAATGGACGAACCAGGAATGGGTGGAGGTACAGGTTACGGGACAAGTCGCCCTCCGGTACGTGAACAACCTCATTACAACGATCCATTTGTCGATGACGGCAAGCCGATCGATATATCGGATGATGATTTGCCGTTTTAAAGAACATACAGCGTGAAATCGATCCTATCTATTCGGCCCTTGAGTCACAAGGGCTATTATTTTTAAAAGATCTGGGGGTCTTACTAAAAAAACGATATCCCAATCCTGGAATGGACTTTACGTCATCTGTTTTTAGTTGTAAATTAGAGCTATCGTAAATGAGTGTCCTTGAAAGGGGAGCAGAAACATGATTAAGGTTCCTACAAAAGACGAAAAATTCTCCCCATTTATCACCTTCAGCCGCGAAGAATGGAAGGAGTTGCGTGCATCCACTCCCCTGTCGCTGACGGAAGCGGATTTGCTTAAATTACAGGGAATTAATGAGAATCTATCGATAGAAGAGGTTTCAGACATCTATCTTCCACTTTCCAGGTTGTTGAATCTTTATGTGGCCGCAACGCAAAACCTGTATGATGCAACCAATACGTTTTTCGGGAACAAGAACCAGAAAGTTCCTTATATCATTGGTATTGCGGGAAGCGTAGCCGTCGGCAAGAGCACCACGGCACGAATTTTACAAGCGTTGCTGTCACATTGGCCGAATCATCCGAAAGTCGATCTTGTAACGACTGACGGCTTCTTGTATCCGAACCGCATACTGGAAGAAAAAGGTTTGATGAAAAGAAAGGGTTTTCCTGAGAGTTACGACCTCAAACGTTTGATTCGGTTTGTAGCAGACGTGAAATCGGGGGTACCGGAAGTCACCGTACCTGTATATTCTCATTTGGCGTACGATATATTACCGAATGAAGTGCAGGTCATCCGGCAGCCTGATATCATGATTATCGAAGGACTGAACGTTTTACAAACAGCAGGATACGGAAATCAACGGCATATGCCAAGTGTGTTTGTATCCGATTTCTTTGACTTCTCCATTTACGTTGACGCAGATGAAAACGATATCACCCGTTGGTACGTTGAGCGGTTCAGAGTGTTGCGGAAAACCGCGTTCCAAAATCCGAATTCTTATTTTCATCATCGCTATGCGAATCTTGCCATGGAAGAAGTCGATGAAGTGGCGATGCAGATTTGGAACGAGATTAACGGTGTCAATTTGCGGGAAAATATTTCTCCTACGCGGTTCCGGGCAGATTTAATCCTGGAAAAAGGACCGGATCATTCAGTCAAAGAAGTGAAGTTGCGCAAGTTATGAGCGAATGTCTAGCCATCGTAAAGACATGCTGTGGCCTTTTTTGTGTGCGCTTTCATGTATCCACTTCTTGCTTCCGTTAAAAATGATTGGATGAAACGTCGCCATGAAAAAAGCTTCAGTTATGGAAACGAATAGGGCGGGCATACCTCTTGAAAAGAGAGTATCCCGCCCTTCTCTTTCTACTCCATCATTTTTGTCAACTTGTTTGAAATCAACAATAGGATCACGCCGAGACCCATCGCCATGAATCCGATGAGGCTGAAAATTTCGAAATACCCTAAAGATTGCGTGAAGGAAGCTAATTGACCGCCAAGAATGTTAGCGACGAATGTACTTAAGAGCCAGACCCCCATCAAAAGAGAAGCGTATCGTACCGGAGCGAGTTTGCTGACCATCGATAAGCCTACGGGCGACAAGAATAATTCGCCGACTGTATGAAAGAAATACGTAAACACGATAAACAACATATTGGCTTTCATGATGATATGTTGTTCGTCACTTCCCGTCCGCATCACCGCGAGAAGAAGCACCATGTAACCCAAACCAAGCAGGATCATGCCAAGGCCCATTTTTGTGGGGATTTTTAAATCACCTTTTTTCGAGTTTGAAAGTTTCACCCACAAAGCAGAGATCATGGGTGCCAGCAAGATGATAAATAACGGGTTTAATGACTGGAACCAGGATGTTGGAACGTCCCAACCGAATGCGTGTCTGTTCACAAATTTCTCCGTATAAATGGTTAGAGAGCTTCCCGCTTGTTCAAAACCTGCCCAGAAGAAGATGACGAAGCAAGTCAAAATGACGATCACGGCTGTTCTTTGTTTTTCTTTCTTTGTTAAAGGCGTTTTCGCTGTAGATCCGGACATCTTCTTTTTCGCGGATGTACCGGCTGAAACTTTACCGATGTCGCCGAGGTAACGATCGCCGAGAAGATTGAATAACAGTTGTCCGATGATCATTCCGATGCATGCAGCCAAGAAACCGTATTTAAAACCGTATTGTACAATTCCATTCACGGTTGTTTTAAAGTAATCTTCCGCCAGATATCCGCAAACGAGCGGTGCAAAAAATGCGCCTACATTGATTCCCATGTAGAAAATTGTGAACGCGGCATCTCGACGCTTGTCATGTTCTTCGTATAATTCTCCAACGAGAGTGGAAATGTTCGGTTTAAAGAATCCGTTTCCAATAATTAATAAAAGAAGTCCCAAATACAAGCCCCATTTGCTGTGTTCCGCAAATAAAGCAAAGTTACCGAGTGCCATGATGATACCGCCGATGGTAATGGCCACTCGCCTGCCAATAAAACGGTCGGTCAAATAACCTCCGATTAACGGTGTGAAATAACAGAAGCCCGTATAAAATCCATAAATGCTTACGGCTGTACTTTCTTTAAATCCAAGCCCACCGCTGACCAACGCTGTCGTCAGATAGAGAGTGAGCAGTGCCCTCATTCCGTAGTAACTGAATCGTTCCCATAATTCGGTGAAAAAAAGTAAGTATAATCCCGGCGGATGTTTCTTTTTTGATGGCTGCTCTTCCATCTGTTGCTGCCCTGCCGGTTCTAGTTTTAAAGCTGCTTCCATTTCATTGCCCCCTTACTGCGTTTTCGTTCAACTTTTTAATACATTTTTTGATACATGAGACAGAGATATTGGAATGTAGTCTCCTCCTTCATATCCTAACAAAAAAACTTTACAATTTTTATACTAAAAAAATAACATAAATACATAAATATTTTAACTGAAAATATAAGTTAATTGAATAAAAAATACTTGCAGCAATCGTTTTTGGTATAGAATAAGTAAATCGAAACTTATTAAAAAATGAAATTTTCATTACTTAACAAAGGAGGTTCGAACGATGAATGCGATCAGAGAACGACTCCGTGCAGGAGAAACGTTATACGGGACATGGCTGAGGATTCCCCATCCGATCGTAATGGAAGTTTTAGGGCAAAGCGGGTTTGATTTCATCCATGTAGATATGGAGCATGGGCCAATCGGTACGGGGGAACTAGGGAATCTGTTATTGGCGGCGAAAGCGGTTAATACTCCGGCGATTGTCAGGTTACCGGGAAAAGAAGGGAGTTTGATCGGTCGGACACTAGATATGGGGGCTTCCGGCGTGATCATACCGCAAGTCAATAATGGAGAAGAAGCGGCACAAGTCATTAAAGCGGCACGTTTTCATCCGCTCGGCAAGCGAGGAATGGGGGGAGCATGCCGTGCGGATGGTTATGGAAAACTGGGTTTTCACGAATTCGCTTCTGTCAGCAATGAACAGACATTGCTTGTGTTACAAATCGAGACAAAAGAAGCGGTTGAACGATTGGATGAGATCTTGGATATATCGGGCGACTCGGTTGATGTGTTCTACATTGGGCCAGCGGATCTTTCACAATCATTAGGTATTCCTGGAAACTTTGATGATTCTCTGTTCCAAAGAACGCTTCAATGGGTGGTCAAGCGCGTTCGTTCCCGCGGTAAAATTCTGGGGATTCACGCAGCGAGCGTACAAGCGGCGAAAGAGTTTGCCGCGTTGGGGATTCAATACATCAATTGTTCCATCGATATCGAGCTTCTGGTGAAAGGGGCGAAGGAATTGGCGGAACAACTGAAGGAAGGTTAATTTCATAAAAAAGAAAGTGGCGGGGTTTTCCCGTCACTTTTTTTGGTATTCGCGATCTTGTATAGCGAAAAGGGTTCATCCGATCGCCTGTTCCAGTTCATACCAATAATAGCAGAGTGTTCTCAAGCCGTTATCGAAGCATTCCAAATGGAAATGCTCATTCGGAGCATGGAAGTTATCGTCCGGGTAACTGAATCCCATAAGGACGATCGGGAGATGAAGAAGGCGGTCGAATGTCTCCACGATCGGGATCGATCCTCCCATACGCGTGAAAGCGGGTGTGACACCGAATACTTTTTCATATGCGCGTGCAGCCGCCTGGATCGCCGGATGATCGATCGGGGTTATGAAAGGGCGCCCTTTGTCAAACCGCTTGACTTCGACGGTAACCCCGGGGGGTGTATGTGTACGAACATGTTCTTCGATGAGAGCGAGAATTTCCTCTGGGTCTTGATCGGGTACAAGACGGCATGTGATCTTTGCATGCGCCTGTGAGGGGATCACCGTTTTGATTCCTTCCCCTTGAAAGCCGCCATAAATCCCGTTGATTTCCAGGGTGGGACGCGCCCAGGTACGTTCTACCATCGTGTATCCTTTTTCGCCGAACAAGTCAGGTACCTGGAGATCTTTACGGGTTTGCTCTTCATCGGTATTCAAGGCGCGGAACGCCT
This sequence comes from Collibacillus ludicampi, assembly GCF_023705585.1. Lineage (NCBI taxonomy): Bacteria > Bacillati > Bacillota > Bacilli > Caryophanales > Alicyclobacillaceae > Collibacillus > Collibacillus ludicampi. Next base: position 1,452,053 of record NZ_BOQE01000001.1, on the reverse strand, counting down.
CTTTTTCCTCTTCCGTCAAAGGCAGTACACGGTCGTAAAAGCCGTTGATGGTGATTTGCCCGTCTTTGTTGCGCATGGATGCCAACAATTCGACGAGAGCATGAATCGGGTTTTGTACGGCTCCCCCGAAGAGTCCGGAGTGGAGATCCGCTTTTGCTCCTGTTACGTCGATTTGTAGGCCGCAAAGGCCCCGAAGCCCGTAGCAGATGGCCGGCTTTCCTCTGCCGAGCATAGACGTGTCAGAAATAACGAGCACATCCGCTGCGAGAAGATCTTTATGTTCAGCTACAAATTCCTCGAGATTGGGACTTCCGATCTCTTCTTCTCCTTCCAGGCAGAACTTGAAGTTCAACCGAAGAGAACCCGTCGTCCGAAGAATCGTTTCCAAAGCTTTGATGTGCATAAAAGTTTGTCCTTTGTCGTCGCTCGCTCCACGGGCGAAGATTTGCCCATCGCGAATGTCCGGTTCAAACGGAGGTGTTTCCCACAGTTCAAGAGGATCGACAGGCTGAACGTCATAATGTCCGTATATGAGCACCGTCGGTTTACCTTCCGCTTTCAACCATTCTCCATAAACGACAGGGTTGCCCTTTGTCGGCATCACTTTTACCTGTTCCATTCCAGCCCGTTTCAACGATTCCGCCAACCATTGAGCCGCTCGTTGTATATCTTGCTTATGTTCGGGAAGCGCGCTGACGCTTGGGATAGCAAGGAGTTGCTTGAGTTCATCGAGATGATGTTCCCGATTTTCGCTAAGGTACTCTTCAATACGTGGATCCATTCAATTCTACCTCCTTCGACTCCATTATATACCTTTCTTTCTTTTCTATCCTTGATGCGTGGGTTCTCTTGCAGTATCACGGGTTCATTCGTAATGATACCGGGCATCAGTTTCAATAAATTTTAAAAAAGTTTCTGATCGATTACCATGTTTTTCAGAAAGTAATTAATGCAGAGGAGGGGAATGTCTCCTTTTGATTAATTGGAAGAATGAAAATGTCGATCCACGAGTTCAAGAAATGCTTTCAATGCCGGGCTCTCGTAAGAATCATGACGCCGGATAAAAACTGTTGTCGCACACGAGTATGGGGCAGGCATGGGATGAATCGTCAAGTCGTTTTCAAGACCTTTCACAAGGGATTTCGCTACGATAGAAACCCCGAGCCCCGATTTTACGCAACTAAGAATGCCTTCAATCGTGGTAAATTCCATAATTCTTTTGGGGCGGATTCCCAAGTGACGTAAATACTGTTCCAAGAGGGCCCTGTACGTGCAACCTCGAGCGAAGACGATCATCGGTTTTTGGCTCAGATTCGTTTCGCAAGTCTGTTGAAGTTGCGAAGATTGAATGAGAACCAGGTCTTCTTTCAGAATCTCTTTTTGTAAGATAGCAGGGTGTTCAACAGGCCCGACAACAAAAGCGCCATCGATTTGATAAGTAAGCACTCGATCAATGAGTTCATCCGTGGTTCCGGTCATTACCGATACATCTACCTTTGGATAGGCTTGAAGATAATCGTTCAAAACCCTGGGGAGTCGTACAGCCAATGTGGTTTCCGATGCCCCGATCGATAAAGGACCACAGGGATCAGCAGAATTCATGACCGCCTTATGTGCCTCATCTAAGAGATATAAGATTTTTTCGGTGTAAGAGAGCAATGTTGCTCCTACCGATGTTAATGTCACACCACGATTGTGACGGTAAAACAAAGGGGCTTGAATTTCTTTTTCTAACATATGGATGCGGTTGGTCACGTTCGATTGCACATAATTCAGTTCTTCAGCTGCTTTTGTCATGCTTAAATGTTTAGCAACCGCGTAAAAGATACGAAGGTCATTGATATCCATATGGAAATCCCCTTTTTTGAATCATCGTTTATGACTCGCGTACGAATCGAGAATTAAGAGAAAAGAGAAGGAGATTCAAGTGAAAGTGCGTCTGAAAGTTTTCGATTCCAATAAGAAAGCGTCAATTCCATCATACCGATGGATCATTTTAGCCATAGCGACCTGGGCACAAGCGTCCGCCACTTTCGTGACATATGGAATCAGTCCGTTGTCTGCAATCTGGCAAAGTGAAGCGGGTTTAACTTCTACAGAAGTGGGTCTGTTACTTTCTTCGGTTCAAATTGGTCCCATTCTCTCCATGTTGTTGGTGGGGAAAGCTCTTGACCAATACGGCGAACGCCTGTTGATCGGCCTCGGCTCGATTTTTCTCGGATTCACAGCCTTTTCGATCCCTTTTATACAGAATTATATAGGGATTCTCTTTCTATTAGGAGCGGTCGGAATCTGGTATGGAACAGCCCAGCCTGGAGGAAGTAAAGTTGTCATCACTTGGTTCGAAAAACAGGAAAGAGGATTAGCCATGGGAATACGACAAGCGGGTATTCCTATAGGAGGTGCGTTGGCGGGAGCTCTCATTCCTTATATATCTCTGCACTTCGGATGGCAAAGAGCTGTATATGTTCAAGCGATTCTCTCCATTTTGGGAGGCCTTCTCTTTCTGTTGATGTACCGTGATCCCCCGAAAAAATTGTCAAAACAGAAGAGGAAACCCTATTCATTTAAAGAAAAGTTGTTCATGATCATGAAGAACAAACAACTCCTGCCCCTTTTCATAACAGGAGTCATTCTGGTCTCCCTTCAAATGATTCTTGTCGGTCACCTGATGCCTTATTGTATAAACCAACTGCATCTATCTGTTTTGAGAGCGGGGCAAGCACTTTCGGTGGCATTATTGTTTGGCATGGCGGGGCGCGTGATCCTCGCTTGGATATGCGATACATTCTGGGGAAGTCATTATCGTTACTCGTTGCAAGCATCCATTTGGGCTTCCATTTTAGCGGTAACCGTTCTCGTTTTCATACCTCCCGGAACCCCTATATGGTTCTTCATGTTCCTTTGTGCCTGGCTGGGGTTCTTCGGTATCGGCTGGTTCAGTTCATTTCTTTTAGCTGTGACGGAACACGCATCTCCAGGCGCGGAGGGGTTGACCGTCAGTTACGCCTTAACACTCAATCAATTTGCGATTGTTCTTGCACCGGTTTTATTCGGTCTCGTCGTCGATTGGCATTCATATCGGATCGCGTGGGTTTCTTTAGACGTGCTTTTGATCATCGCGGCATGTCTCCTTGGCCGCCGTACTTCCTAAACAAAGATAGTGCCGCCAAACGATATCATTGTTTGTACGAAATATATGCGATGCGTTCATTCTTCGTGGAGGTCGTCTTGCTGGGTATATGCTTTGCGCTCATGCTCCGTGAAGGTCGCTGATACACGCTAAGCATATGCCCATTTAACGTTCCAAAGGAGTCGAAACGACCTTCAAAGTAGTCCCCCATGCCGCAAGCGGCGACGCCATCAGAAAATGAAAAAATTCTTGTACAGGATGAGAGATTTAAAGCTGCCAAATACAACAGAGTGGCTTTTGGGTGGATGTATCGCTTTGCAGCGCAGAGGTGAGTTGAAGGTCGTTCCGCTTCCTATTGCTCTCGTAAAGGGGTATATGCTTTGCGCGTAATAGCGACTTTGAAGGTCGTCTCGCAACATTTGAATAATATTCCATGCGAGACGACCTTCACGGAGCATGAGCGCAAAGCATATACCTCAAAGACGACCTTCTCCGAACCCAAGCGCAAAGCGATACATCCACCCAAGCACTCGTTTTCAAAGTCGCTGTTTCACGCAAAGTGTTACACCCGGCCAAAGATTCTTACTCTATTGGCCGAATGGGCTTTCATTTCCAACGATCCCTCGTTTTTTCTTGATTCCCATATTTGCAAGAATGAGGCATGCCACGATCAAGAGCGGGTAGAAGACCGCCCAGCCTACAAAAGGAAAGATGGCGGCGGTCAATAAAAAGGAAAGCCAACTGATCCATACGCCCCAAGGATGTCCCTTCAAGAGACGGATTCCTGCCGCACATCCGGCGAGATATGTAAGAATAAACGTAGCATTTGGAAGTTGAATCAATGTGGTCAAAGAGATGAATCCACTGCCGTATAGTGTAAAGACGATCTCGAAACAAATGCCTAAAAAAGCGATCCCGCCAAGGGGAGTACGGTATTTCGCGGAGAGGACGGCAAGCGTTCTTGGAGCGTTCCCGCTTCGCGCCAACGAGCAGGCGAGACGAGAAGCGGCACCGATATAGGCGATGATGGTCGCTGTACAGATAAACACACCGGTCATTCCAGCGATAAGAGCACCGCCCGTGCCGAAAATTCGTTCGATGACAAGGACGAGAGAGGCGCTGGATGTCGCTTTTCCGTAACTGTGCGTTCCCACCGTCGCCAGTGCGGTCAGAAAATAGAGCGCACTGACAATGATGGACGCGATCGTGACTCCACGGATCGCTTCCCGTTCCGGATCGACGAACTCTTCGGACATATGGGAAACGGCCTCCCAACCGATAAAGCACCAATAAAGAATCGCGGCAGCCTGCCCTACACTGATCCATCCATGAGGGAGGAAAGGGGTGAAATTGGCCGTTTTCATGTGAGGAACGGCCCCGGCGACCGCCGTGACCAAGACCGCGATGATCGAGGCGACGACGGCGATCTGGATTTGTCCAGCGATTTTCATGCCGACGAGATTGGTGACCAACCCGATAACGACAATGACAATGGCGATCCCCAACTGTACGTTCTTCCCCATCCCATGGCTGCACATAAATAACCGGCACCCGTCAATGCGGCAACGGGAGCACCAATGGGCACAGACATGAGAAAGAACCAGCCGACACACGTTCCCGCTTTGGCCCCAAATGCTTTTGTCACAAAATGGGATACACCGCCCGAATGGGGGAACTTGGCAGCCAGTAATCCCATCGACAGAGCCATCGGCAAAACAAAGACGGCCATCAATCCCCATGCCAGCAAGGAAGCCGGACCGGCGATTTCTGCAGCGAGACCGGGGACAAGCAAGACACCGGAACCGAGAACGGCCCCGATATAGAGAGCGATCGCTTGAGGTAATCCGATCGACGCATGCAAATGTGTACGTTTTTCCATCTGTAAAAACCCCATTCGTCAAAAATTTGCTTTCACTGCGTTCATCTTATCAGAGCTATAATGTATTAAGGAAATGAATGATTTCGATAAAAATAATCGCTTTTTTCGATGGAAGATATGTTTGCGAGCGGTGTTTTTTCCATCCGAAAGCATCCGTTTCGAAACAAGCGAGTCATCGAATGACAGTGGGGGTTATGGTTTATGGAGTTGCGACAACTCAACACGTTCATGGTGGTCGCCGAAGTGTGCGGGTTTACGCGTGCCGCCGAGATACTCGGGTATGCGCAGTCCAGTGTAACCGCACAGATTCAGGCGCTTGAAGAGGAGCTCGGCACGCCGCTATTTGATCGACTCGGTAAAAAAATTGTAATGACCGAAGCGGGACAACGACTTCTGCCTTACGCCCGGGAGATGATGAAATTGCATCAAACGGCTATCGAAGAGGTGCATGCCTATACACACCCTACTGGAGTATTGACGATCGGGGCTCCCGAGTCATTGGCGGCTTACCGTTTGCCGCAAGTCATACGAGAATACAGGAAGCTTTTTCCCCAAGTGAAAATTGTGTTAAAGCCCGGATTGTGCTGGGAATTACCGAACCAGATTCGCAACGGACAAATCGATGTTGCCTTTCTCCTTGAACCGGAGTCTCCTTCGCCGGATCTGCATAAGGAGACATTGGTGATCGAGAAGATGACGCTCATTGGTCCGCCGGATCATCCATTAACGCGAAGAGCTAGAGTCGAACCCAATGATTTGAAAGAGGAAACGATCCTGCATACGGAACAGGGATGCAGTTATCGCGATCTCTTTGAACAGCATTTAAAGCAGAACGGGGTTCATCCGGTGACCAGTCTCGAGTTTTGGAATATAGAAGCGATCAAGAATTGTGTGATGTGCGGGCTCGGGATTTCCTTTCTTCCTTTGATCACTGTGGCGGATGAATTGCGTGACGGGAAGATTGCCGCATTGGCTTGGGATGACAGTACGTACGAGATCGCCACCCAGATGATCTATCACAAAGGAAAATGGATGTCTCCCGCTTTGCGAGAATTTATCGCTCTCGTCCGCCGACATGCGGAAACCTGGAGGCAAGCAAAGTCATAAAATACTGCAGGATTTTGCCCGTTGATGTGGAATAGGTAGGAGATAAGTGAGGGGGCATTGTATGCGTGACATCCAGCAGGATATGGATATTGCGAAAAATATAAAGCTGATTGAATGGTTGAAACTGGAGATTCTCGACAATGTGTCCGGTCTTTTTCGCGGTTTTGTGAGAGGGAGCGAGTCGCTGCTGTCGGAGTGTTTGGCGAATATCGTCATATCCGCTTACCTTTTGGCCCAACGGATTGGCATCAGCTTCGCGCAATTGGACCGTCGAATATTGGAAAAGCTCGCGCAGAGCAAAGAGACCGGCCATCAGTTGGAAGAATGGTACGGAGAGCTATCGCAGCTTGAAGAACACTTCCAAAACAGGCGATGAATGCAAGGTTTGGACCTATTTCCTTGAAGTCTTCTCGTTTCGTACATGGTATAACTGTTAGTATGGATAGATGGCACGATTTCTGGAATCGTGTTGACGTGATGTTGGGGAGGGTTTGACATGAAAGTTATTTTTCTTGAAGATGTGAAAGGTCAAGGCAAAAAAGGAGAAATCAAAGAAGTCTCCGAAGGATACGCGGTGAACTTTCTGTTTAAGAAAAAATTGGCTGTTGAAGCGACACCGGCCAATCTAAATAAATTGAAAGCACAAGCGGAACATGAAAAGAAACGAGCTGCACAACAATTGGAAGATGCGAAACGTTTGGCCAAAGTTCTCGCCGAGACGGTTGTCACCATTTCTACGAAAGCGGGAGAAGGAGGCCGTGTGTTCGGTTCAGTGACGGCGAAGCAGATCGCCGAAGCCCTCTCGAAAATGAATCTTCAGGTCGACAAGCGCAAAATTCAACTGGATGAACCGATTAAAGCGCTCGGAACCACAATTGTTCCTGTGAAATTGCATCCGGAAGTGACGGCGGAATTGCGTGTGCACGTAAAGGCGGAGTAGGTCATGTTAAAAAAGTTACTGCAGAAGCTCATGATCATTCCGAACAGCAAACTGCATGAAAAACTGGCGAATGAAGAGGCTGTACGCCGGCAGGTAACCGCCTTATTCGGAGTGCTTAGTTCGTTATACGGAGCGGATAAGCTGGTTCTTCGCGCCGGCCGTTTGGATGCGTTAACGTTGATGCGATCGTCACATATAGAGGATCGGGTGCTTGCACTTCAGCGCATCGTTTTTGAAAACCCGACACTTGAAGAAAAACCCAAGGCAGACAAGATACCCGAGATACTCAATGAGATCGAAGAGGCGATCGCAGATCTTCTCGCCCGCAAAACGGTGGAGGAGCAGCTTGAGAAACGCGTGAACGAACGGGTGCAGGAACGTCATGAAGAATATATTCAGGAAATCCGTTCGCAGGTATTAAAAGAATCGAACGGGCCGGAAAACGCACAGACCTTGAAAAAATATGCGCAACTGGAGAAGCTGGAGCAGACCAAACTCGCCAAGACTACGTATGAATTGATGCGTCCGAAAGAGATCCGCGAGATCGTTGGACAGGAACAGGCGCTCCGCGCTTTGTTATCGAAGCTTTGCTCTCCATATCCGCAGCATATTCTGATCTACGGCCCGCCCGGAGTCGGAAAAACGACGGCGGCACGAATCGCATTGCGGGAGGCTGCCAAACATTCGGGATCGCCCTTCTCCGAAGACGCCCCTTTTGTGGAAGTTGACGGAACAACGCTCCGCTGGGATCCCCGCGATATCACCAACCCTTTGCTCGGTTCCGTGCATGATCCCATATATCAGGGTGCGCGGAGGGATCTAGCCGACACGGCCATTCCAGAACCGAAACTGGGGCTCGTGACCGAGGCGCATGGCGGCATTCTTTTCATTGATGAAATTGGGGAAATGGATCCCATTCTGCAAAACAAGCTCTTGAAAGTGTTAGAGGACAAGCGGGTCTATTTCGATTCGCCTTATTATGATCCGGATGATCCGAATGTCCCCAAATATATTCGCAAGCTGTTCGAAGAGGGAGCGCCGGCAGATTTTATTTTGATCGGAGCAACCACGCGTGCTCCCCATGAGATCAATCCTGCTTTGCGCTCCCGTTGCACCGAAATCTTCTTCGAACCGCTCGTGCCTGCACAGGTGGAGAAAATCGTCCAAGGTGCAGCGGAAAGGCTGCATGTCCAACTCGAAGACGGGGTCGCAAAGTTGATTGCCCAATACACGATCGAAGGGCGAAAGGCGGTCAACCTCCTTGCAGATGCGCACAGTTTGGCATTGTATCGCCTGAAAGAAGAACGGGGTGAAGACCGGATCGTAGTTGGTGTAAAAGATCTCGAAGAGGTGATTCGTGCGAGTCGCTTGCATCCGTATGTGCCGCAGGAGCCGTCTGTCCGGTTCGAAGTGGGGCGCGTGAACGGACTCGGAGTGAGCGGTTTTATAGGTTCCGTGATCGAGATTGAAGCGGTCGCTTTTCACGCAACGGAAAAAGGAAAAGGGCGATTGCGATTCAATGATACGGCCGGTTCGATGGCGAAAGATTCCGTGTTCAATGCGGCGGCCGTATTGAAGCTCGTCTCTGGAGTTGAACTATCCGATTATGACATCCATGTGAACGCGGTGGGCGGCGGCCGCATCGATGGGCCGTCGGCGGGCGTGGCGATCTTCCTCGCCATTTATTCCGCGATCACTGGTAAACCGATCCCGCACAATCTGGCGGTCACTGGAGAGATTTCCATTCAAGGGAAAATCAAACCTGTGGGCGGCGTCTTTGAGAAAATCTTTGCTGCACGCCAGGCGGGCATGACGCATGTACTCGTTCCTTTTGAGAACAAACGGGATGTCCCAGCCGATACATCGGGCTTGGAAGTCTTCGCTGTCAAGGAGATCGAAGAAGTCTTACAGATTGTATTTGGGGAAAGCATGGTACAGGCAAGCTGAATGGGAATGGCAGAGGGGGCGGTCAGATGGAAGAAGCATTGATTGAGCGCGTACCACCCCAAAATATAGAAGCAGAGCAGGCGGTACTAGGGGCCATTCTTATCGACCCGGATGTATTGACAACCGTTACGGAGGTTCTGCAGCCGGAAGATTTTTATCGTACGAGCCATCAGCGGATCTTTTCGGCGATGTGTGCCATTGGCGACCAGGGAGAGCCGGTGGATCTGGTGACCGTAACCGCCTATTTGCAAGACAACAATCAGCTTGAAGAGATCGGCGGTGTTTCCTATTTGGCGACACTCGCCAATGCGGTTCCGACTTCCGCAAACGTCGATTACTATGCGAACATCGTTCATGAGAAAGCGGTCTTGCGCCGTTTGATTCGCGTGGCGACACAAATCGCTTCCAGCGGGTACGATGGCAGTTCAACCGTGAGCGAATTGATCGATGATGCAGAACGGCGCATATTTGAAATCGCACAAGAAAAGACGACCACTCGCGGATTCACCCCCATCCGCGATATTCTCATGACCACGTTCGAGCGCATTGAATATCTTTACAACAACCGGGGCGGTGTCAGCGGCATTCCTTCGGGGTATCCCGATCTCGATAAAATGACCAGCGGGTGGCAGAAATCCGATTTTATCATCGTGGCTGCCCGCCCGTCCGTCGGGAAAACCGCGTTTGCCTTGAACGTGGCGCAAAATGTCGCCAAGGCAGGCTATCCTGTTGCGATTTTCTCTCTGGAGATGTCGAAAGAGCAGTTGGTGCAACGGATCATTTGTGCGGAGGCGAATCTGGATGCAGGGCGGATGCGCACCGGTTTCCTCGAAGAGGATGATTGGCCCAAATTGACGATGGCGATCGCAACCTTGTCGGAAACTCCGATTTTCATCGACGATACACCAAACGTTACGGTGAGCGAGATCCGTTCCAAATGTAGAAGATTGCAGGCGGAACACGGGTTGGGGTTGATCTTGATGGACTTTTTGCAAGTGATTCAAGGGCGCGGAAAAGGGGATAACCGTCAGCAAGAAGTCTCCGAGATTTCACGGACGCTCAAGATGATCGCCCGTGAACTTAACGTGCCTGTGATCGCGTTATCGCAATTATCCCGTTCAGTCGAACAAAGGCAGGACAAACGCCCGTTGATGTCAGACCTGCGTGAGTCGGGGTCTATCGAACAGGATGCGGACATCGTCGCTTTTCTTTATCGCGATGATTACTATGATCCGGAATCGGAAAAGAAAAATATCGTCGAGATTATTATCGCTAAACAGAGGAATGGCCCAACAGGCAAAGTGGAACTGGTATTTTTGAAGAACTTTAATAAGTTCGTTTCCCTGGAGAGGACACCGGCATGAGCAAAGATGTTCAAGAAGAGCGCCTGATGGTCTGGAAGCCCGGGATGCCCTTGCCTTCTCGCAAGGAAACACACGGACGCAAGCGAAACAGGCGATGGTGGAAATGGATTTGGAAGAAAGAAGTGAAAACCGCCGGAACAGAGACATCGGTACGGCGGCGGCCTGAACAGAAAGATTCCCTCAGTAGGGAGTTGTCAGACGAGTCCGTTCAAACGTCGGGTCTCCCGTTGCTTACCGTCACTGTACAGGACTTGTTGACGGAAGAAGAAAAGCAAGCGCTTCTGGAAATGGCCTCGTCTGCCAACGAGATTTCCGTTTCGGTTGCGGTCGATGTCAAGACGACGGGAAGTTTAAGCAGAACGTCTCGCACGAAGAAAAGAGGGTCTGAACGGGAAAGCAGAACGACACGCTCGGCCTGGACACGTTTTCTCCGGCGTTCGCTCTTCGTGCTGATCGCCGTTCCGCTTGCTTTGGCATTCATATTTTGGGCGAAATTTGCATATGTGTACGATATCCCATCCGCGTTCACCGATTCGATGGCCGCTGCCCGAGCGGATGGGTATGTGGTTTACAAAACGTGGTGGTTCGGGCCGCCTTTCTTTGACCTTGCTTCATACGGCAATCCTTCCAATGCGGGAGAAATGCGCGAGTTTTATGAACGATTAGGAGAGTATCGCATCATCGTGGATTCACCCAGCCGTGTCGTGTGGAGGTATTATCGCGGCTCTCGTTAGGGAGTCGCTTTTTTCTTGTCATCATGATTTAAAATACGAACAAAATTTTTTTAGGAATAAGAAATGTTCGGTTTTTTATTGACAGGAGCTCTCCCCCTTGTTACACTCAATCTGTAGTTTCAAGGTGCGAGTAAAAGTGTCCCTGCTTGGGGGAACTTATGAAATATATGGAGGTGTCTTGAGGATGGCAACAGTAGTGGTCGTCGGCACACAATGGGGAGACGAGGGAAAAGGGAAGATTACCGATTTTCTCGCCGAGAAAGCGGATGTCGTTGCCCGTTATCAAGGCGGGAATAACGCAGGTCACACCATATCGATCAGCGGCAAGGTATTCAAATTGCATTTAATTCCCTCCGGAATTTTTTATCCAGAAAAAATCTGTGTGATCGGAAACGGCATGGTGGTCAATCCCAAAGCATTAGTGGAAGAACTGAAATACTTGCAAGAGAACGGGATTTCCGCGAATAATCTTCGCATTTCCGACCGTGCTCATCTGGTTATGCCTTATCACCTTCGCTTGGATGAAGCGGAAGAATTGCGCAAAGGTGAAGGAAAAATCGGTACGACGAAGAAGGGAATCGGTCCTGCCTACATGGATAAGGCGGCACGCATAGGCATTCGTATGGTCGATCTGCTCGATCGGGATGAATTCGCTGCAAAACTCCAGCGCAATCTCGCGGACAAAAATGAAATCCTGGAGAAGTTCTACGGTATGGAAGGTTTCTCATATCAAGAAATCCTTGATGAATATCTCGAATATGCGGAAGTTCTCCGCCCATATGTCACAGACACCTCCGTCGTCTTGAATGAAGCGATCGATGCGGGCAAGGATGTGTTGTTCGAAGGGGCACAAGCTTCCATGCTGGATATCGATCAGGGGACGTATCCGTATGTAACCTCATCCAACCCGGTTGCGGGCGGCGTTTGTATCGGATCGGGTGTCGGACCGACCAAAATCGACAAAGTGATCGGCGTCGTGAAAGCTTACAGCACGCGTGTCGGTGACGGTCCTTTCCCCACGGAACTCTTGAATGAAATCGGCCAGACGATTCGTGAAGCGGGTCATGAATATGGGACGACTACGGGGCGGCCACGGCGCGTGGGTTGGCTGGATGCGCTCGTCGTGCGCCATGCGCGTCGCGTTTCCGGACTTGACGGAATGGCGTTAACGCGCCTTGACATTTTGACAGGACTGCCCGAGTTAAAAATCTGCGTGGCTTACAAATACAATGGCGAGATTCTCAAAGAGTTCCCCACCAGTCTTAAAGTGTTGTCCGCATGTGAGCCGGTTTATGAAACATTGCCTGGGTGGACCGAAGATATCACCAATGTCCGTTCTTATGACGAACTGCCGGCAAATACGCGCGCATATATCGAGAAGATCACGGAAGTAACGGGTGTAAAGCTTTCGATTTTCTCTGTCGGACCGAATCGCGAGCAAACCGTTCCTGTCTCTTCTCTGTATTAATTAAATGAGGCTGCCTCGAATGAGGCAGCCTTACGTATTTCCTCCTGCATCCTTTATGATCTTCACGGCTTTCTCCACTTGATCTTTCTCACATACCACGGTCAACAGGATATCTTCACCGGATACAAGCTCCCCTGATTGTCCGCTCGCCGCCGGGTCGGCGGCTGCGAGGACGGATGCGTTCCGTCCGTCGAAATCGGTACCTAATGTCATATGCCCTAACGAAGGGATATTTCCCGTGAGCGGATTGACAAGCTCGTCGGTCGGTTCTCCGGGAAACGAGGATACACGGTCGATTTGTATCGTTTCAATGCCGATGGATCTCAGTTTCTTGGCCGCATGTTCAGCGTCTTCCGGGCTTTTGAATGTGGCGAGTATCGCCTGCTCTGCCATGACTTCCACCTCCTACTTCTAGTGTGCTTTTTTGCGGGAAAAAGCATGAGCAAAAAATAAATTTCTCAAGATAGCATTTTGTATAATAGAATAGAAAGAATAACTAGATTATGTTCGATCGAGGTGAAACGATGATTCCGAAGATACTGGTTGTAGATGATGAGATGCCGATTGCGGAAATCCTGAAATTTTCTCTGGAAAAAGAGGGCTTCCAAGTGGTTGTCGCTCATGACGGCATGGAAGCGGTACAGATGGCGCGAACGGAACAGCCAGACTTGATGCTTTTAGATATTATGTTACCAAAGAAAGACGGCTTTGAAGTATGCAAAGAGATTCGGACTTTTTCCAGCGTACCGGTGATCATGTTGACAGCCAGGGATTCGGAAATCGATAAAGTCTTAGGGCTGGAGATCGGGGCGGATGATTACGTGACGAAGCCTTTTTCTTCGCGTGAATTGATCGCTCGGGTGAAAGCGAACCTCCGCCGCTCGGCCACCACGGAGGTTAGGGAACAGAAACCGAGATGGATTGTCGGAGATCTGGTGATCGATACAGCCACATATGAAGTGTATAAGCGGAACGTTCTTGTAGAAGTCACGCACCGGGAATTCGAATTATTGAGCTATCTTGCGAAACACCGCGGAACCGTGCTGACGAGGGAGCACCTGTTGCAAGAAGTTTGGGGATACGATTATTTCGGAGATGTACGAACGGTCGATGTGACGATCAGGCGCTTGCGAGAGAAGATTGAAGATGATCCGTCCAACCCGGAGTATATCATCACTCGTCGCGGGGTGGGTTACTCGCTGAGGAGGTAACGATTTGTTTCGCAGTATACGCTGGAAATTGGTCATGATTTACTTGTTACTGATCTTGTTTGCGATGCAATTGATCGGCGTGTACTTTATCCGATCGTTAAACATGTACTTTTTGGGCAATTTCTCAAAAACGATCAATTCTCAAGCCGGTTTGTTGGCCGAATTGGTGCCGCACTATCTTGAAAAGGAAGTGACGGATGAAGCGGACGGTGATTTGGAGAACCTCGCCCGCTCCTTTGCGGAACTGACAGGTGCCGATATCTACATCTTGAACAAAAACGGGATCATCGTCGCCACATCTGAAGACCGTTCGTATGTGGGGCAGAAACGCGTGCGCACGGAAGTGACGTGGGCGCTGTCCGGAACGAAGGAAGAAGTCATCCGTGTGGATGAAAAGACGGGAATGCGCTATACATTTCTTGCCGTTCCTGTACGGGATGCGGGCCAAGTTATCGGAGCCGTCTACCTCGTGGCGCCGATGAAGACGATCTACCAAACGATGTCGGAGATCAACTGGATCTTCTATACAGGGATTCTGATCGCGCTGGTTTTGACGGCGATTCTGGGGATCATGCTGGCCCGTACGATCACTCACCCGATCATGGAAATTACGAAAAAAGCGAAAGCGATGGCCAAAGGGGACTTTGGCCAAGAAGTGGCTGTCAAGGGAGATGATGAGATCGGGGAACTGGGACTCACGTTTAACTACTTGACACACCGGTTGCGGGATGCCCTGGCAGAGAATGAACAAGAAAAAGATAAAATGGAAGCGATTCTCGCTCATATGTCTGACGGCGTGATCGCCGTATCTGCACAGGGCCTTATTTTGCTGGCGAATCCGGTTGCGCAAGAGCTCTTGATGGTGGAGGAAAAAGATTTGATCAACCATCCTTTGCATGAGGTGTTGGAAGTGGATGAGTGGGAAGGACCGGAAATGAAGTTTCGCGGTCCGGATGGGCGCATCCTCTACGCGTACGCATCGACATTAAAGGGGGCCGAAGGGGAAAAACCGGGACAAGTGATCGTCTTGCGCGACATTACGGAAGAAGAGAAAGAGGAAAAAGCGAGGAGAGATTTTGTCGCTAACGTTTCGCATGAAATCCGTACACCTTTGACCACACTCAAGAGTTATATAGAGGCTTTGGAAGACGGAGCGATGTATGACCCGCAATTGTCAGCCCATTTCTTGCGCGTCATTCACAACGAGACGGATCGAATGGTTCGGTTGGTAAACGATCTGTTACAATTGTCCCGCTTCGATTCCGGTACGGAAGGATGGAACTTTTCCCCTCAATCCTTGGCAGGGCTGCTTGATCGTGCGGTGGAACGTTTTTCGGTTCAATGCAGGAATCAGGGGATCGGTATGTTTGTCGAGGTGGAACCCCGCCTGCCTCAAGTCGTGGTGGATCGGGACAAGCTGGATCAAGTCTTGGATAACCTGATTTCCAATGCGCTTAAATATACGCCGGAAAAAGGGATGATCCGTCTCGCCGCATCCCGGGACGGCGATATGGTTGTCGTAAAAGTGATCGATACGGGAATCGGTATTCCCAAGAAAGATTTGCCGCGGATCTTTGAACGTTTTTATCGCGTAGACAAAGCGCGTTCCCGCAAATTGGGAGGAACGGGACTAGGCCTGTCGATTGCCCAGCAGATCATTGAAAAGCACGGGGGCAAAATCCAAATCGAGAGCGAATTGGGACGAGGGACGACCGTTTTGTTCACGTTGCCTGTCGCGAAAGAAGGGGTGGCGTAGTGCGTGCGAAGATTCATATCGAGACGGTGAAGACATGGATCTTAACGGTGCTTGTGCTCTTTTCTGTCGTCTTGTCATTCAAACTGTGGTATAGCGTTCCCGTCTATGAAGCGGTGGACTCCTCCGGATATGTCGGTGGAACCGCATGGGGCCCAGGGAAAACGGTGACACAAGTGCTGCAACCGACGCGCATATTGGTACATTTGGGGGATGGCAGGCATGCAGTCATCCTTCCAGACAGTGACCCATACCATATGACTCGTGATTTGTTGCGTAAAGCGACCGTCTCGGAATTTACGCCTGTGACATGGTCGGAATCCGTATGGGAATCGACCGTTACTAAACGCTCGATCGAATATGATTACGGGATTGAGGTGCAAGCCCAGTATTTGGCGCAGACGTTATCGCTCCCCTCCGGCATGTTCAATTCTCTTAAAGCGCGTTCCTTATATCTCATGTACGATGCGGATGGGAATATGCGGCTTTTGTTAAAAGGGGACACGGCTGCCTATTGGGCAAAGGTTCAAATTCCTGCGGATTCTCTCCTAGAGATCTGGAACATGGCGGGAAAACTTCCACTCTACGCATTATACGGGGATGCAAAACATGCGTATTACTTGCCGAGTGACAAGATGAAGGTCCCAGTCGATACGTATGAAAGAAACGTATTCAATACAACACAACTCATGTCCTCGTTTTTTGTCGATCCTTCATTGACGAGGCGTATTGCGGAACGGGACGGATCCGTTATCCTGACAGACGGTAGCCGTGGCGTTCAATTCTCCTCATCCACAAAAATGATCGACTATACAAATCCAAGTACTGATCTGTACACGACGGGGGAGGAAATGGATCATTCGTTGGAGAAAGCCATCGAATTTGTGAATGATCACGGGGGAATGGAAGGAACCTATTTGGCGGTGGACGGCTCGATGCAACGGGACATCACTTCGTCGTATCTGTTTCGCAGTTACATCAACGGCTTGCCGATGGATGATTCTTACTTTTCCATTCGAGTAAAAATGCGTGGCAATATCGTTTTCGAGATGGTTCGTTCGGTCGTATATCCGGGAGTGCTTGTCAAACGGGAGGATGCGTATGTTCTCTCGGGTCCTGCGTTATTGGACTCATTACGGAAACGCGGGATTACGAATACGACGATCACCGATATTTCCCTCTGTTATGTGCCAGAGTATGCGGAAAAAGACCGTTTCCTGTTAAGGCCTGTCTGGTTCATCCAGAGAAAAGGTGAATCCCCCGTACATGTGGATGCTGTCAGCGGAGAATTATGGGCAGATAATGGGGGATGGTTGCATGGACTGGAGTAAAGCGAAGACCTACTTAATATTTACATTTTTACTGTTGGATCTCTTGCTCGGTTATCAGTATTATGCGGTACGAAATGTCGAGGCGGGAACGGTGCAGTCCTTTGAGGAGCAAGTGGCGGAAGTGCGGGATCTCTTGCAAAGCCGCAATCTGACGCTCGGTACGGATATTCCCAAGGAAACCCCTGAGCTGGGATTCTTGCGCGTGCGTTACGCGCAAGTCGATCCGAAACTGGTCGCTTCAAAATTATTAAAAAATCCTCGGTTGGCGGATACCACTAGTTCCCACCCCTCTTGGGTACAATATCAAGGGGACAAGGGTACGATTACGTACAAAGGTTCAGGTCAGCTGCTCTATGATGTGACCCCTATGCATGTCACGATATCGCCGGATGATCCCAGAATTTTTGACCGTTTGTATGCGGAAATCGGTACATTCGTATGGAACCCACTCTCCTATGGAGGGGATCGTGTCCTTAAGCAAGGAGTAAACGATGCAACCGTGCGCTATTTGCAAATGTATCAGAGTTACCCCATTTTTTCCGCGCCGATACTTGTAACCCTGCAAAACGGTCAGGTTACCTTGATTCAGCAGTCGGCTTTAGAGGTCATCGGTGAAGAAGGAAACAAGAGACCGGTGATCTCTGCGGTCGGTGCGTTGCGTTCATTGGCGGAGTCCATGGACAAATCTGCGGTACCGGCGCATAATAGAGTCATTCGCGATATCCGTCTCGGTTTTTTCAGCAAGCCTTTTAATACGGAATCTTGGTATTTGGCACCGATGTGGCGAATCACCACGGATCAGAATGTCTATTTTGTCAACGGAATGACGGGAGAACTGGAAACAGTACGGTAGTTACTATGCTTAATGGATGGCACTGCCAAATCAGAGAGTAGTAGCTTCGGTGGGATGTCATGCTTTGAATACGCTCAACCAATCCCTAAAATTAGGAAAGGAGGGCTCATGGCTTCGATGAAGTTTAGTGTGTTGGCAAGCGGTAGTACGGGGAATTGTACATATATAGGGGCCGATGGAGTACATTTGCTCATCGACGCAGGAGTATCTGGCAAGCAGATACAAGCCGCTCTGGAAGAGATCGCCGTATCCGGCGAATCGATCGATGCCATCCTTGTTACACATGAACATTCTGACCACATCAAAGGGGTCGGAGTGATGGCAAGGCGGTTTCAAATCCCTGTGTATGCAACAGAGGGGACTTGGAGAGAGTTGGATAAAGTGGTTGAAGGGATTCCGGAAAGTGACCGCCATGTGATCAAGGCGGGTGACAAACTGGAATTCGGCGAGCTCACCATTGAGCCATTCACGATTTCCCATGACTGTAACGAACCGGTCGGCTTTAATATCTATGAGGGAGAAACAAAACTTACACATGTCACCGATCTGGGGTATGTGAGCGAAAGGGTCAAAGAAACAATTGCCGGTGCGGATGCCTACATTTTCGAATCGAACCATGATGTGGAGATGTTGCGCGTAGGTCCGCATCCATGGAATGTGAAACGAAGGATTTTGAGTGACAAAGGGCATCTCTCCAATGAAGCGGCTGGCGAAGCGCTGTCAGAAGTGATCAGCGGCGATACACAAGATGTCTATCTGGCACACCTTTCTCCCGATAATAACGTGCCTGAGTTGGCCGAGTTAACCGTGCAAACGATCTTGCAGGGAGCGGGTATACAAGTAGGAGAAGATGTGCAATTGCATCAAACGTACCGCAAAAAGCCGACGCCCATCCGTTCTCTCACGAGACGGTGACGCATCATTGGGGTTACTCGACAGACGGTTCGTGTTTGATTGTTCTGTGTCTAGTGTTTTGTTTTTTCTTCAATGATCCGATCGATCTCCAGAGAAAGATTGTGATCCAATTGTTTCGCTTTTTGTATGACATCGCGCCGTTCCAAAATTCCTTTTTCGACAAGCAACTCCACAACCGCTGTGATGACGAGTGTATTTTTATAATCGACTTCTTTCAGGTCGGCCAATTGTGCGAATAGATCCACTTCCGAAGGCATTTTCGGGATACGTTTCATGTGGGATTCCTCCTTTTTCTTTTTTACAATCTAGTATTTGCAAATAGATAAGTATTTAATCATGAAAGTTAAAAATATGTAGGATAACGAACGTTTTGTGAAAGGAATCACGGTACAGTTGTTCCACTGTTCACCCACTTTGTATAATAAAATTATGTTTCACGAAATGACTTACAGTGGTTATTAGGAGGTTTGTCGAATGGGTTTTTACGATGATTTCGATACACGCCCAAAACGGCAGTCACCACTTAAATGGTTCGCCTTAATCGTCGTTTCAGCCTTGGTTGGCTCAGGTACGACGTTAGCGTTAGTTCCTACGATGATCAAATCCAATTGGATCAATATCCCGTCAGCGACGGCACCCGCGCTTGACAAGCCTGTGGGAACGACGGGTGTTACCGTGAATGTCAATTCCCAGGTCACCCAAGCGGTGAACAAAGTGAAGCCTGCCATTGTCGGTGTTCTCAATTTGCAGAAAACGAATAATTTCTGGTCGGATCAGTCGCAAACGCAGGAAACGGGAAGCGGATCGGGGATCCTTTTTGACAAAGAAGGTCATATCGTGACCAATAACCATGTGGTGGAAGGCGCATCCGAGGTGGATGTCGTGATCGGGGATCAGCAGGTGAAGGCAAAGGTGCTCGGTCAGGACAAATACACCGATTTGGCCGTCCTGCAAGTGCCGGCTGACAAGGTCAAAGATATTCAGCCTGCGCAATTCGGTAACTCCGATGCGTTGCAAATCGGGGAACCGGCGATCGCTATCGGTAATCCTCTGGGACAAGCATTCGCGCAATCGGTCACCGTCGGCGTCATTTCGGCCACGAAACGGGATCTTCCCGTCAAAGATCCGGAGACCGGACAGGAATTGATGACCCAAACGGTTCTGCAAACGGATGCTGCCATTAACCCCGGTAACTCCGGCGGGGCGCTCGTGAATATCGCCGGACAGGTGGTCGGTATCAACTCGGCGAAAATCGCCATGACCGGTGTCGAAGGCATCGGCTTTGCCATCCCGATCAATGAAGCCAAACCAATCATCCAACAATTGATGAACAACGGGAAAGTCGTCCGCCCGATGTTGGGGGTTGCCGGATATAATCTTTCCGATGTGCCTGAAGAATATCGTCCGGATGTTCCCGTAGATGAGGGTGTGCTCATCAAAACTCTCAGTCCCGAAGCGAAGAGTGCCGGCTTGCAAAGAGGAGACGTGATCGTCAAGATCGACAATCAGGATGTCAAGAATATGTCCGATCTGAAAAAATACCTGTTCACCAAGCAGCCGGGTGATACCGTTCAAGTAACGGTTTACAGAGGACACAATCAAAAGACGGTCTCGGTCAAACTGCAAACGCTGCAGAATTAGCGGATCGTTCGGCATACGGATCTAGAGCAGCGGATCACTGAGTCAGAGTAAATATAGCGGTGTTTGAGCAGCATCATCCACCCCTTAGCGGGTGGATTTTTTTATGTATAGGAATGTATGATCTGTGGCACTCTTTTTTCAACTACATATTCTCTCGACATACGCTCTGAATCCATGTGTTGCTACATGTCACGCGTAGCGTTTCGATTGATGCTTACTCTATGGTTCTGGTATAATACTGAAATTGGAAGATATGAAACGGGGTGGGCAAGTGTTTGTTGTATGTGCAGAGCATGTGGAGATAGCACTCGAAGATTTCGTGAACGAATACGAGCAATCTCCTGATATTTATGTATTGGCGGAGACTTCCTTCACCGCATGGGAGGCACCCGCGCATTGCGAGTACTGCGAACGCCCTCCGAAGTACCTGATCGTATAAGGAGGGCTTTCTTATGCAAATCAACATCATCGCTGTCGGCAAATTGAAGGAAAAATATTGGACACAAGCCGTCGCGGAATACGCCAAACGCCTCTCCGCGTATGCCAAACTGCGGATCGTGGAAGTGGTCGATGAGTCCACTCCCGATACTCTCTCCCCGGCGGAAGAAGAAGCGATCAAAGAAAAAGAAGCCACTCGCATCCTCGCGCAGATCAAAGACCGCGATTATGTCGTGGCTCTCGCCATCGAAGGGAAGACATTCACTTCCGAACAGTGGGCCAAAGAGATGGAACGCCTCACCACGATGGGGCATAGTTCGTTTGCCTTCGTGATCGGTGGTTCATTAGGATTGCATCATTCTGTTTTAACGCGGGCGAATTTAAAGCTATCCTTCTCCAGTTTCACGTTCCCTCATCAGATGGTGCGCGTGATTTTGCTGGAGCAGTTGTACCGGGGGTTCAGGATCATGCGGGGGGAGCCGTATCACAAGTAACGGCGAAATTTCTTCGAGTACAGTTTTGATACATTTAATAGACTTGGAATGTGTAATATTGTTTATGGGAAGAAACGCTCAACGAAGTCACGGAGCTGGCGAGCGTATGGGCTACCCTGACCTGATCGGTATGAGCGAAATCCGCACGTTCGGTCAGAACGAACTAGCGAAAAGAGGCTTTCGATATATAAAGGCACCGAAGCCGAAGGAAGTTATCGAATACCTCGACCATGGCGATAAAGACGATATGCTGATGCGGGATTATCCGCGACCGAAAAAAGAATAACTTCTACTACCCGCCCCTTGCGATAAATGGATGCTAAACGTCCAGAAACCGTCCAAGGGGTAGTTGCTTTTCGGAAAGGGAAATATACGTTTTTCGAGGTGCTTTATGAGAATGTCTTGATTAAATTATCCATCAACATCGATTGATAGTGTGTTATCCACAGATTCCACAACCTATTACATTCGTGGTATCATTTGTAATAGAATAATCGTAACATTTTGAAGTAAAGTGAGGTGTGGAAAATGACGGGGGCTAAAATATCGTTATTTTTTGGAGCAGGCGCAGAAATTGGTTATGGATTACCCTCGGGTGGAAAATTCGCATTAGACCTCTTCCGAACGCCAGTTGATGAAGATAAAGCTGAGTTTCGTAAACAACTTGAGAAAATCAACAATACATCAACCTATGCTGTAAAGTGGTTGCCTAATGACTACCAAAAGAAGAGGGTTCATGTATTCGGACGGGGGGATTATGAGGCCATTGTTGCTTCCAGCTTGGAAAATAGACGAGAAGAAATACTGTCATACTTGGACAATTTTGATCATGGCGTTCACAACCTTCTTAAAAACTGGCACATTTCAGAGGATGAATTGCGAGCAAAGTTTAAAAAAGAGACGGATATTGAGATTGGGGACATTTTATATGGACAAGCTGTAAAATTGAATAACCGTCTAGCTGATAGTGTAAAGTTATTCGAGTCCTCCTTCTTTTCCGCGATGTTAAAAACCTTGGAATCGAATCCCGAACATCGAAAGTTACAACGTACCATTCGAGCAATATTAGAACTTCTTGTCGGTTCTTGTGGTCAGCGACTAATTTCTAAACTAAACGAAGAATTGTTTGAATCAGCCCCTGAGAGGCTATCGGTTTTTGATGATTTATCAGGAATTTTCAGTTTGGATTACCGCAATGTTGGCCAAACGGGTATGGAGATTGTGCTTGAAGAAAAACCGCATGCTGTTTCAGCCAACAGTTCACTAGAAGAGATCATGGCAGAGCTAGGGAGAACAGTTCTTGAGGACATATACTCAAAATCGATTGATTATCAGGCCCTAATCGACAGCCATTTTCGCTATCTTTATAATCCGAAAGCACATTGGGCAAAGTTTACTAGGATCAGTATCTTTCTTCATACGGTTAGAAGGTACATAAGTTCCCACAGCAACATTGACCCTGATAAAATTGCCAATGGGCCAGGATACTATCATGATTTATTGTCCTTGTCCAAGTATGCAACAATTACTGCAATAGGAACAACAAATTATAACAGTTTTGCAGAGCAAGTTCTTGACAACACCACGCTCTCTTCTGTACCTGTATTTCACCTCAACGGCAGTGTATCAGAATTTTATGATCCTTATTGCAATAACATTTTGATAAACCCAACTGAACAGCAGCTAGCGAGCTATGAACACATCGTTGTACCGTTCATATTTACCCAAAGCGGAATTAAGCCGTTGACTTCCATTACAATGTCGAAAAGATACGTTGAGTTATACGATAAATTTAGAGAATCGGACATCATATGCATCATTGGGTATGGCTTTAATGGAGATGATGGCCATATCAATGGGCTTTTCAGGTCTTTGGCTGTTGAAGGTAAGAGACTAGCCATTTTACATTATGGTAACAAAAATGAATCAACACTCAAAAAAGAATATCAAGCCAAATTGAGGTTATTATCTTCTGACAACCTTGACGTTTTCACAATAAACGACGACCGATTAAACCATGGAAAGATTTGATGGGAATCGGTGCTTGAAAAGTATTCCTTACTATCAGTGACTAACATTTCTTGAGTAACCGAAGGGGTCCCCCTCTTCGGTTATTTCTATATTTTCGCTTGTTTGCCCCATTAATTGAGTTTTTATCACTTAAACGTCTGAAAGAGTCACCCATTGTGCAAAGACTGGAAAAAATCCTTGACAATTTTGCCCAGATCAGCAACAGTAGGATACAAATATGCATACTTTGGAACACAATGCCATACATTTGGAACACATAATGAGGAGGTGTTGATGTGTGAGTTATACGGCGAGCAAGGTGAAGGGTGTAGGTAGGCATTCTTGGTCAATTGTTTTTAGGCATCCGGTTCGTAAAGATCCGACAGGTAAGGTTGGACTTAGGGTAAGAAGAGGATTGGGAACAACTGATGAGAACGAAGCACAGCGCTTAGTGGATCAAATGAATGAGATTCTTTCGGACAGTTCGCTTTGGGACCTAAGTGCCAAGCCGTTAGCCCTTCTGCGCTACAATGAGAAGATTGTTGCTGCGTTCTATGACTACTTGGAACCCAAAAACACGGACTATTACAGCCTTAGAGAAGCTCATCTGCCTTTACCTGGGGCGGATCAAGGCTACGCAAAGGTGCTTCTTGTGGGATCTACAGGGGCTGGGAAAACCACCTTGCTACGTCAATTTATAGGTTCTGACCCCAAAAAAGACCGGTTTCCCTCCACATCACCCAATAAAACAACTGTCTCAGATATTGAAGTTATTTGTTCTCCGGGTGATTACGAAGCGATCGTCACTTTCTTTGAACTCAGGGAAATCAGGCTTCATGTTGAGGATTGTGTTATGGCTGCGGTACTAGCTAAAGTAAACGGCATGGATGACAACACAGTTTCCATGAGATTACTTGAACATAGCGAACAACGTTTTCGATTTTTTTATGTACTCGGCGACCCAAATTTAGATTTGGACGATGAAGAAGAGGAAGATGAAGACCAAGAGTTGTCCGTCAATGAGCACCGAGTAACTACAGAAGAGAGGAGCAGATTTTTAGCAGTAATTAAGGGTTACTTAGCCCAAGTGAACGAACTTGCTTCGGTAAGTACAAAAGTAAAAGAACAGCTAATTAAGGAACTCAACATTAACCCTGATTCTTTGGATTCGGAAGACAAGACAGCTTTTGAGGAAATCTTCGATGAGGAGCTTAGGCAAAAGAAGGAATTCCACGCTTTAGTTGATGAAATTCTAGATGAGATGGCGGAACGGTTTAAACTGTTGAAAGATGGAGAATTAGAATATGATGGAGATCAATGGCCTTTAACATGGAAGTATCGCACCAAGGATAGAACAACATTCATAGAAAATGTGAGAAGGCTGTCAAGTAACTATGCCCCTCAATTTGGAAAATTGTTAACGCCCTTAGTTCAGGGCATTAGGGTCAAGGGGCCATTTATGCCGAACTGGTACAACGTCGTGCCAAGATTGGTTTTAATCGATGGTCAGGGTATAGGACACACGGTGTCGTCAACAAGTAGCTTACCTTCACAAACATCTAGAAAGTTTGATGCTTGTGATGCAATTATACTTGTTGATAGTGCGAAACAGCCAATGCAAACAGCTGCCTTATCTGTTATTAAGGAACTTGTAGCTAGTGGGCACATCTCTAAGCTTCGTATTTGCTTCACTCACCTTGACGAACTTAAAGGCGATAATTTACCGACTCGAAAAAGCCGAATTAACCACGTCGGGGCTTCCTTAAATCAGGTTGTTTCTCACATTAGAGAAACATTGGGATACGAAGTTGCAGTAAATCTGGATCTGTTGTTATCTGAGCGCTCGTATTACTTGGCAAACTTAGATCAAGTCATGCAAGAAAAAGATAAGCACACTCTTGAACAACTTAAAGATTTGATTTCTACCTTAGAAACAAGCATCTTTGTGGAGAAGATATCAGAGGCAATCCCTTTTTACGATGAGGCAAATTTGATAATTGCTGTTCAAAATGCAACCAAAAGATTTCATGATATATGGAGAGGTCGTTTTGGTAAAGCAAGCTCATCTAATGAACCAGCCCAGCACTGGACGAGATTAAAAGCCTTATCTCGCCGTCTTGCTTTGAACTATGATAATGGGGAATACGATAACCTCCGCCCAGTATCAGAACTTAAAGATCGATTAATGGAACATATTAGAATTTATCTAAACCAACCTGTTCGTTGGGTTCCAGGCAATGTATCGGACGACGAAAAGAAGAATGCCGTTGATAGAATTGCTCGTGAAATTCACTCCAAGCTCTTCGACCTAACAACTCAGCGTCTCTGGACCGATCGACTTACTTCCTGGAATAATGCTTTTAATCTTAGCGGCAGGGGTTCTGCACAAAGACGAATTGAACACATGGAGAGAATCTACGATCAAGCTGCACCGATTCCGGGAGAAGCGGCAACAACACAGTCACATGAATATCTATTAGGTATTAGACAGCTAGTAAAAACTGCAATTACATTGAAAGGTGGCAGGTTTGTCTAATCATAATGTTTTGAAACTATATTCGCTGACCCTTCTGCGAACTATGCAGAGGGGTCATTTGCATCAAGACAAAGCGAGAGACTGAGGTACAGAAGAAGCGTCTCAAGCTTTTCGCTACTTACACCACTGACACTACTTACGGAAGGGAACGGGTAGGACATTTACTGCAGAGGCTCTTCGAGGACCAAGCAGCGACAAAAATTTCGCCGTTATGACCGTTAAGGTTAACCGTATCACAAGTGAAGGTAAAGCGGAAAGTGGAGATTATGGTAAACCTGAAACAGTGGGGAATTAAGGCTTAACGCTTCAAATGCAAAGGAATTGAACTATGGTAATTATAAAATGACCGAACAAGCACGTACTTGTCCGGTCATTTTGAATGTTACAACGTTTGTCCGCTATCTATCGTAATAATTTGTCCTGTCATCGCTTCTTGTTCCAAGACTGCACAGATAAATTGAGCAATATCTTCGGGTGTTGAAATACGCTGCAACAGAAGATTCGGAGCTAACCTCTTCATTTGTTCTTCCCTTCCAGCCCACCATCTTGTCGCGACGGCTCCCGGTACAACGCAGCAGACTCTGATGTCTGGAGCTAGAGCACGTGCTAACGATTTGGTAAGACCGTGAACTGCCGCTTTGGATACGGCGTATGGAAGCGAAGAGCCTAACCCTGTTTGGCCCGCAATGCTGCCAAGATTGACTATCGCACCTTGTTTATTACGTTTCATAAAAGGGGCAACGGCTCGCGCGCAGTAAAACATTCCTTTGACATTAACATCATAAAGCTCATCCCATACTTCCTCCGTTGCCGCTTCTAAATCGTCAAACGAAATATGTCGTGTAATACTGGCATTATTTACAAGCAAATCAACAGTCCCGAATCGTTGCACAATGGTATCGACCATTTCCCTTACTTCCTTGTCTTGGGAAACATCGGCTCGTATGGCTATTGCGCGCCCACCTTCATGATTGATGATTTGTGCCGTTTCTTCCGCATCGGCTTTAGAACGCGAGTAGTTCACTACAACGGCTGCACCTCGCTTAGCCAGTTCGAGGCATGTAGCCCTACCGATCCCAGTACCGCCGCCGGTAACGAGTGCCACTTTGTTTTTTAAATCCATATCAGTCATCTCCTTCTGTTAAATCATTATCTAAAAGAATTGTATATTGCCGTTCGTTATTTTTATAATTGAATAAATTAAATTATTCATTAAAAATCTTTGAATTGTGGAATGGAGATACTAAGATGGATCTTAAAACATTAAAAACGTTTCAAATGATAGTGAACTTCGGGAGCTTTATCCGTGCAGCTGAAGAAATGAATTATGCTCAATCCACAGTCACGATGCAAATCCAAAAACTTGAATCCGACTTGGGCGTTCAGTTGATCGAACGCGGGAAAAAAATTCGGTTAACAGAAGCCGGAAGACTGTTTTACGAACAAAGTTTGCAAATTGTAAAGAATATGGAGCAATTGCTAACGAACTTGTCTAATATTCGATTAGGTGAAGCGGGAAATATTCGTTTAGGGGTTACGGAGCCAACTGCCAGCTATCGATTACCTGATATCTTGAAGAGGTTTTTATCTCACTATCCGAAAATCCGTATCTCCGTGGACATTGCAAATACGCCAACGTTGAGTGAACGACTTCTCAAAGGGGACCTTGATATGGCTCTTTGCTCGGCGCCCGATCTGGGTTCTGATCTTTATTTTGAACCGTTATTTAAGGAAGAGTTTGTGGTCTTGATGCCGGAGAACCATCCGCTTGCTCAAAAAGAGGTTATTGCGCCGGATGATATTCGGGGACATCGTCTTCTCATTACTTCAGCAACCTGTCCGTACCGCAGAAAACTTGAGATGGTGTTGCAGGAATCAGGGAACATTTCATTAGACACGATGGAGATAGGGAGTATGACGGCTTTGAAATACTATGTCGAAAGCGGATTAGGTATTGCCCTTGTTCCAAATACTGTATTGAAGACAGTTCCTATAGGAACCACGGTACGGACTATCAACGGTAGTCTCATAGATATGACTTTCGGCATCCTCTGCAAAACATCAGAATATCCATTGAAGCTGGCAAGCTCAAAGCTTTATCGATTTCTCAAGCAGGAGCTTTATAAACGATCGGTTGATATTTTATAGGACAATACGTTACATCGTGTTTGAGAGAAGAGTGTGTGAAAATGGTCTGCTTTACCACAACCACTCAGGTGAACCGTATCATAAGTGATCGTAAAGCGGAAGTTTGAAATAGTGCTTGAAAGGCAGCCGCTCGTACATGGAATACCTATTGTCTAGTCTCTATCACCGTATCGACGCTCGAAGAAGGGCAAACCGCGCCGCTGTGGCTGTCGCCCATCGCATCTTGACGATTGTTTACCATCTCTTGATACGCAAACAAACATATAAAAATGCCCCCTTTTGATCCTATACTCAAGATAACCAAGAGTGTGTCTGGAATCACATGTGGTCAGTATAAAAGCCTTAACCCTTGCAAGAAGATGGGTTAAGGCTTTGGTATTGTGTGTTCCCAGGCCCTTGTAGACGGACTCCTCATCTTAACCAGCCCCTAATTGGATGATTACCATCAGATTATAGTAGATATTTGAATCGATAAATATCATAATAGATTATGATATGGTCTAATTGAGACAGAAGGCGCGTTCCGAGGTGGAGGCCCTCCTTTTGTAACGCCTAAGCAGGAGTGCCTACTCTTTTTTAACAAATATAGGGGAAAAGGAAGAGGATCATGAGCAACGAGAATAAAACAGACGTTATCTTAATTGGTGCTGGAATCATGAGCGCGACTTTGGGAACATTGCTGAAAGAGTTAGCACCGGAATGGGAAATCAAAGTGTTTGAGAAACTCGCAATGGCAGGTAAAGAAAGCTCAAACGAGTGGAATAATGCAGGTACGGGACATGCTGCACTATGCGAGCTGAACTATACCCCCGAAAAATCTGACGGATCTATCGATATTCGCAAAGCTATTAAAGTGAATGAACAATTTCAGCTTTCAAAACAGTTTTGGTCTTATCTTGTAAACAGAAATCTGATTCGGAATCCGAAGGACTTTATCATGCCAATCCCTCATATGAGCTTCGTACAAGGGGAAAAGAATGTAGCGTTTTTGAAAAAACGTTTTGAAGCGCTTTCAAACATCCCCTTGTTTAAAGGTATGGAATTTTCTGATGACCCTGCAAAATTGAGGGAATGGTTTCCGCTTATCATGGAAGGCCGTAAAGTGAATGAACCGATTGCGGCCACGAGAATCGACTCTGGAACAGATGTCAACTTTGGTGCATTAACACGCATGTTGTTTGACCACTTGAAGCGTAAAAACGTCGAGATCAACTACAAGCATCAAGTGAAGGATATTAAACGTGCGAGCGACGGCTCGTGGAAAGTGAAAGTGCATGATCTCGTTAGCGGTGAAATCGAATACCATACGGCAAAATTCGTTTTTATCGGCGCGGGGGGCGGAAGTCTGCCTTTGTTGCAAAAAACCGGTATTCCTGAGTCAAAACATATTGGAGGATTCCCAGTAAGCGGACTGTTTATGGTATGTAAAAATCCGAAAGTCGTAGCCATGCACCATGCAAAAGTATACGGTAAAGCTAAGGTTGGTGCTCCTCCAATGTCTGTTCCCCATCTTGATACAAGATATATTGAAAACCAAAAAACATTGCTGTTTGGACCGTTTGCCGGCTTCTCACCAAAATTCTTGAAAACGGGTTCATATTTTGATTTGATCCGTTCCATAAAACTGGATAATATCTTGACGATGTTGGCGGCAGGTATAAAAGAGATGGCATTGACAAAGTATCTGATCCAGCAAGTGATGTTATCGAATGAACAGCGCATGGAAGAATTGCGTGAGTTTATTCCGACCGCCAAAAGTGAAGATTGGGATATCGTGGTAGCTGGCCAACGTGTGCAAGTGATCAAAGATACAAAGGAAGGCGGTAAAGGAACACTTCAATTTGGTACGGAAGTTGTATGTGCCGCTGATGGATCGATCGCTGCGTTGCTCGGCGCTTCTCCGGGTGCTTCTACTGTCGTTCATGTTATGCTGGAGGTATTAGAAAAATGTTTCCCGCAACATATGATGGAGTGGGAAATGAAAATAAAAGAAATGATTCCTTCTTATGGCGTGTCACTCGTGGAAAATCCAGATCTTTTGCAAGAAATTCATACTTCTACGGCGCAGACGCTTGGTCTAACCGAAAAAGAACTGGTCTATAGTTAATCCTTTGGATGTAGAAACAAAGGAATTGAATAAAAAAGTTAACACATCATTTTTTCATCTATGGACAATCGTTTCTATGATAAAGAGATTGAAAAGGAAATGATTGAAATAAACAGTTATATGGAATAAATTGGGGATTTAACACAGATCTTTTGATCAATCTTTGGATTGAAGGTTCTTTTTTTAGAGAGGTGGCGAACCGTATCATAAGTGACACAAATTTTAGAGCCTCCGTTTTAGAGAGGCTCTTTCCAATTGTTTTTTAAAGTATAAAACCCGTAGAACTATTCCATCCTCGATCCGCATTCCTTACAAAACTTACCTTCTGGTACTCTCTCACCACATTCTGGACAATAAACTTTCCTACTATCCGATTTACTTGTCTGACTATTGGAAGCAGTAGTAGAGTGCAACTTCTCCAAGGCGCTCATCATTGCTCTCTCTGATCCCCAAGCCCTTCTAATATTGTTCGGATCGAGAAGTCTGCAGTGATCAGTAAATTTATTCTTTTGAAGTTTCCATCCACCTGACTCGGCTAATGTGTCCCAAAAGAAAAGTCCACCCATAGTTGAAAAGTCAATATTCGGCATTGAACCAATAAGATCACACAGTTTACCTACTAGTTTAGGGTTTGAGGAGATCATAGCTATCTTCGATTGAAGCATATTGTATACCTCCTTATCGTTTCACAGCGCGAAAAAAATAAATATTACTGCGCCAACTATCCAACCAATAGGCCCATCTGCTACACAGGCAACGTATATTCCCAATGGTGCTAAGGCTACGAAAAGAAATTTACCGAAAGTATTAAAAATTACAGAAAATAGGACGAAGAATATTCTCATACCCCCACTCTATTAGGTATATTATGGAAGCCTAGGTGATTGGAGAATTACAATGCAAAAACAACAAGTTGAATATTTTGTTTTCGTGAAGTCACTTTTTGATAAAAAAAATCGAACGATATTTCTGTTTCAGGCCAATATAGTGTGAAAAGTTTGAGGGGGAGTGATGGATGAATAATTCGAATGAACTTAATCAACTCGTCAGCCTTTCATTAGCTGGTGATCGAGAAGCCTTTAGTGAGATTTATGAACAAACGATTGGGAATGTTTACAAAACCGTTCATTTTTTGCTCGAGGACAAATCGGATTTAGAGGATGTGGTACAGGAGATTTACATTCAACTACACAAATCTCTAGCCAGATTTGATATAACCAAATCTTTTCATTCATGGTTAATGGGAATTGTGATTCGGCAGGTTAATTCCAATCGCAGAAAGAAGTGGATGCGATTTCGAATTACAAATAAAAACATGGAACAACCCCAAATCTTAATTGAACCTGATTTTTCCGATGGAGTTGTAGATAACCTGTCGAATGAACAGTTACTTAATACAATCCAGCATCTACCGTTCAAATTAAAGCAAGTGATTATCCTTCATTATCTGAACGACTATTCACAGGAGGAAGTCGCGAAGATTCTTGATATTCCACTAGGAACGGTGAAATCTAGAATCAATTCAGCTTTAACAAAACTACGGCAAAAAAAGGAGAGTTCAGTAAATCTTTTAAGAAAGGTGGAGAATCAACATGAATTTTGAAAATCAAATTCGTAGTGTCTTACAGGAAAATGCTCAGAAGATTAAACCATCAGCCGAATTGAAGGAAAAAATTCTAAGTAGGATTGAGTTTAAAAATGGAGGAGCTAAAATGAAAAAACGATTGATAGCAGGAGCATTGGTTGCAGTGTTTTTGATTCCATCAGGGGCGTTCGCGTATTCTTATCTCGTCGACCAAGTATATGGTTCTAAAGAAAACTTCATTCAAGCTGGTGGAAATCAAAAAGGTTACGAACATTTAGAATCGAAACTCCAACGAGCAAAATCAACGTTGAGTGCGGAGGAATTTGGGCAATTTATACTACTGCTTAAAGATATGGCTTATTACAATGTAAAGATGGCAGATATACATGGGAATCTGCATCCTGAACGTTTAAGTGCCGAAGACCAAAAGAAATATGAGCAAATCAAAAAGGAAATACAACCTTACTTTGATAAGTTGAACAGTGCTCATTCTGTTGATACTAAAGTTATAAATCACTAGTGTTGCATTAATTAATTCAGAATATTCTTCTATTATTTTTTTCATCTCTTAAATAAAAAAATCCTTTACAATGGAGAGGTCAGGTAGTCCTGTCCAAATCCATTGAAAGGAAATACACTTATGGACAAGGATAAGGATACCCTACTTTCGGCATTTGGTAAATGGGTTGAACCACTTTTTCAGTGTAATTTTCAAGAAAAAGTAGATCAAAACCAACAAGATAAATACGCTAAGAAGCTTACTACGAAATCTTACGTCCTGTTATTTCTGCACGCCATCTTGCAAAAACGTGAAAGTTTACGTGCCGTTGCGGCAGATATCTTGAATCCTCATATGCAAGAATTCTTGCAATTAGATTCCATCAGCTATTCGCAACTTTCACGGAAACACCGTCAGGTGGATACCGATCTACTCGCTCATCTGTTTTTTTCTTTAGTTGGAAAAATCCAATGCATGGCTGCTAACCCTGCCGGGCGGAAGCCATACAAAATCATAGACTCAACTACGATCAGTTTATGTTTATCAAAATACCGCTGGGCGAGCTTTCGGAAAACCAAAGCGGGAATAAAAATCCACGTGAGCTTGGCATTTGTCGATCATGATGAAGTCTATCCTGAACAGATTCGTCTAACGACGGCGAAGCCTAATGACATCACACAAATGGATTCCTTGATTGATGATTCGGAAGCCATCTATGTGTTTGATCGTGGTTATGTCGATTACAAGAAATTTGATGATTATTGCCGTAGGGGAATAGGCTTTGTTACCCGTTTGAAGGACAATGCAACGTTCTACCTTCTGGAATCTCAAGTGCTTCATGAGAGTCCTGTCCTTGCGGACACAAAAGTGTTGCTAGGATCCCCTCAAAAGCCCATGGATCACGTACTTCGACTGGTCGAGGCAAAGGATTCACAGGGCAATGACATAAGAATTATTACCAACTGTTTTGATTTGTCAGCAGAAGAGATCAGTGACATATATCGTACACGATGGGCAATCGAATTGTTTTTTAAATGGATGAAACAACATTTGAGAATCAAAACGTTTTATGGTCTCTCCGAAACGGCGGTTTGGAACCAAGTGTATCTTGCTTTGATCACCTATTGTCTGATGATTCTAATGAAGATGCAAATTCAAACTACCAAAAGCTTATTGGAGTTGCTTCGAAGTCTAAAGGCCTTCTTATGGTGCGATTACATAGAATGGTTCAAGTACAATAGATCATCGAAAAAAAGGCGAAGGTAAGAGATCTCAGCAATGAATCGGCATGCCAGAATACAGGACAGTAACGGAACCCTTTCTTTTTAGAATATACATATTATACCAAATGGGCGGGGCTACCTTTAACGTGCTCTGTCCTTATTTTGTTAAAATAGCATTAGATTAAAACGCAGAAAATTCAGTTATAATTTATGCAACACTAGTGGTTATAAATAAGTAATTCTCTATTCAATCACCATCTGTGGTAGATGGTGCTTTTCTTTTGTTATGAGAGGCAATTGGAAGGATTGTTTTATGTATGAAATCAAAAAAGACGTGATTGCTCACGTCCTTTAACAGGGCCATTCCAATAAGGGTGGTATATTATTAATGAAAACCTTATGTTCATAATCAACTATGTGTTTAGGTGAAGATCGGTGAACCGTATCACGAGTGATAGTAAAGCGAAAGATTGAGATTATATTTACGGGGATTTATGTAAGGTGGGTTAATGAGAACGCTATCACAAATAATCGTAAGTGTAAACAGGAACTTGATATCGATTCCTGGAAATTATATCACTAGAACCAAATTTACCAACTAAAGGGGATATAGTCACTACTTTCAATAAACTTAACGGTGATCATTTCTCAAGAAATGCAGACTCATGAGTTGAGTCCGATATACTGTGTAAAAATGGTTCAGTAATCTAGCAAAAATTGAGCCATTTCGCTTCCTCTTTGGTAGAATAAGGTTGGCGACTAATCTACTAAGGAGGAATGGAAAATGGCTCAATATCAGATTAACCTAAATGATGAAATTTTGCACGGTTTATTTCAGAGGGATGAAGCGGTAGCTCGATTAATCGAGCAAGTATTGAATCAGGTCCTTCAGGCCCAGGTTACAGAACAGCTGAAAGCAGCTCCGTATGAGCGTACCGAAGAACGTCAAGGATACCGGAATGGTACACTCCCCCATACTCTCACTACACGAGTAGGGACGCTCACGCTTCGCGTTCCAAGACTCCGGAATGGTCAATTCTCTACAGACCTTTTCATGCGCTATCAGCGGAGTGAACAAGCTCTCGTCTTAGCCTTAATGGAAATGGTGGTCAATGGGGTCTCCACCCGTAAGGTAGCCAAAATTACGGAGGAATTGTGTGGAACAGAGTTCTCAAAATCAACGGTGTCGGACTTGTGTAAACGCCTGGATCCCATTGTACATGCCTGGAACAATCGGAACCTTAGAGAGCATACGTATCCCTTTCTCATCGTGGATGCCATGGTTTTAAAAATCCGGGAAGAGGGACGTGTGCGTTCTCGGAGTGTCATGATCGCAACGGGCATTAACGAAGAAGGATATCGTGAAATCCTGGGGCTGATGCTTGGAGACAGCGAATCGGAAGCAAGCTGGACAGAGTTCTTTTCATGGCTCAAAAGCAGAGACTTGCGAGGCGTGGATATCGTCGTCTCGGACAGCCATAGTGGGTTGGTAAATGCCGTAAAAGCGCAATTTCAGGGATGTACGTGGCAACGTTGTCAAACTCATTTTATGCGTAACTTACTGGATGCTACACCCAAGTCCCTACAAGGGGATGTCTATGGGCGTGTAAGAGCGATTCTTGACGCTCCTGACTTAAAAACGGCGAGAGTCTTACTGAACCAGGTGATCGAAGACTATTACGAAAAAGCTCCACGTGCTATGCGGGTGCTTGAAGAAGGATTTGACGATGTGACAGCTGTATTGGAGCTTCCAGAACGTTATCGCAAGCGATTACGCACAACCAATGGCCAGGAGCTCCTGAACGAAGAAATCCGTCGACGCGAGCGGGTGATCCGCATCTTTCCCAATCGAGAGTCCGCCTTACGGCTGCTTGGTGCGTTGCTGATGGAGATGGATGAGAAGTGGAGTACGGGCCGTCGCTACCTGGACATGACTGAGTACTGGGATTGGCGCAAAGTACAGAAAGAGACTTTGAAACAGGCTTCCAAGGTACACCATCTTCGCTAGACGACCTGTTCTACCAAAGAGGGGATTTTACACACAAATTCGGACTTGATCGACTCATGCACGTATAAAAAACCATGAGATTATTATTGATACAACTCCTGCCTTTGGAGGAAAAGAAACTGGACCGGATCCGTTGAGTTTGGTATTAAGTGCTCTAGCCGGTTGCGAAAACATCGTTGCAAATCTCGTAGCGAAAGAAATCAACTTCGACTTGCAAGGCATTGAATTTGATATCCGGGGTGAATTTGACCCGCGCGGGTTGATGGGGGATCCAAACGTTCGCCCATACTTTGAAAAAGTGACCATTCATGCGAAAGTAAAGACAAGCGAATCTGAAGATCGACTAAAGGAACTGCAGGAAATAACTGATTCTCGCTGTCCTGTTTATACAACACTTAAAGCAGCAGGTGTTGAACTGGAATCAAATTGGGTGAAAGCGTAACATATACTCTATTTTTTGTAGGTATGTTTGTGTCGCATTTTCGAGACACAAACATACCTACTTTTCAATCCGACGACACAAACTTACCTAAATAAGCGATGCTGATAACCTATATCGGGTTGAGCGTCTCATACAATTCATTTGTTCGTAAGGAGTATAGTCATGGAGATTACACTTACAGGAAAAAAAGCAATCATCAGTGGGTCAACGACAGGTATCGGCTACGCTATCGCAAAAGGACTAGCCGAGTCTGGGGCTTCAGTGCTCGTGAATGGGCGAAACGAAAAGCGTGTGACTGAAGCCGTGGAACGGTTGAAAAAGGAAGTTCCGGGAGCTGAGGTGTATGGTTTTGCCGCTGACTTGAGCCACACAGAAGGTGTAAGCCAATTGATAGCCTATTGTCCAGAGGCAGATATTCTGGTGAATAACCTGGGGATTTTCGAGCCAAAGCCTTTCTTTGAGATAACGGACGAGGATTGGGAACAGTATTTTCAGGTAAATGTCATGAGTGCTGTACGTCTTTCCCGTCATTACGCTCAGGGTATGGTGAAAAAGGGGTGGGGGAGAATCCTTTTCAATGCAAGCGTTACTGCAGGTTTTATTTCGGGTGAAATGGTGCATTATGGTGCAACCAAGACAGCATTGTTAGGGCTCTCGCGTGGCCTTGCCGAAAGCGTGGCTGATAGGGGGGTCACAGTCAACGCGTTCATTCCCGGTCCAACGCTTACCGAAAGAACGGATGATTTTATGAGAAGAAATTTTGCGGAGTCTGGAAAAACCTTTGAAGAAGCGGAAAAGGAGACGTTCCAAACCTATTTGCCCACTTCCTTGTTGAAACGTTTCATCAAGCCGAAGGAGGTGGCTGATCTCGTAGTATTTTTGGCTTCAGAACAGGCTTCTGCAATTACGGGTGCAGCACTGCGGGTAGATGGCGGAATCGTACGTTCCATTTTATAGCCCTGAGTAATGGGGGATCGCCCTGGCTACTTTCGTGCTCGACCATGTCACCCTTAGAGGAATAGCAAATTCATTGGGCCTGTGGTTCAATGAAAAGCAAGCAAGCTCGTGTAAGTAGAAAATGGAGCGGGAAAAACCCACCGCGAGATAGGTATGGCTCCTGTCTCGGTGGGTTTTCTCCATGTTAATGATCCGCTTACTGTGGCGGATGTCCGCAGCTTCTGTCCAATGAGTCTTTGTCGTTGCCCAGATTAAAACTCCTAATTGACGGATAAAACCACAAACTCTCTATTCAATCCGGTACATCGGTCTTCACGTTCTCGACACTTCGTAAAAATATCGGCAAGCTCGATTAAACGTTGAATTGCTGCATCATCTCTTCAAGGTTTGTTGCAATTCCAGATAAAACAGAAGCCGAATCTGTAATTTTTTGTATTGCAGATAATTGTTCCTCAGACGCAGCCGAAATGTTCTGTGTACCAATCAAAGCCATATCTTGTGTTTCGGTGATTTTCTGCATGGAAGTGGTAATGTGGTGTGAATGTTTCACCATATCTGATACAGCGATGGATACCGTTTTGATTTGATGCTCCACGTGCTCGATCGATTCTTGGATCCGGTGGAAGGATTCGCCTGCTTCCACTACAACATCCATTCCAATAGATGCATCATTAGTAACGGTTTCCATCATTGAAACGGCTTCTTGAATCTGATGCTGGATCGAAGTGATGTCTTCAGCGATTTGTTTAGCTGATTCTTCCGATTGACTGGCCAGCTTCCTCACTTCCGCGGCAACTACTGCGAATCCTCGCCCTTGCTCTCCTGCCCGCGCAGCTTCAATCGCAGCGTTGAGTGAAAGGAGATGCGTTTGAGAAGCGATCTCCTGAATAACAGTAACAATAAAACGGATTCGCTCTGCCTGCTCAGATAAAGAATAGACAGCTTGAGAGGATGCAGACACGCTTTCATGAATCGTTCGCATCTGTTGGACGGCCCTGTATATGGATGCACTACCTTTATCAGCAACAGAAGAGGTATCCTGCGACAGAGTAGCTGCAGTGGAAGCGCTTTGTTCAATTCTCTGCATGTTTTCATCCATTCTCCTAAATGCAATGGAGGCCGAATTTACGGAGTTCGATTGATTCTTCATACCGGAAGCGAGTTCCTGCATGGTGGTTGCCATTTGGCTCGATGCCTGGGTCGTTTCTTCTGCATACGCATTCAATTCCTGTGCAGCTAACGAGACTTGAGTGGCCATTTCTCTGGTCTGTAACACCAGCGATCGAAGGTTGGCAATCATCCGATTGAATGTATGGGCCAACTCACCCACTTCATCCTTCGTTGTCACCGTGATCGTCTTGCTCAAATCTCCATGACCGTCAGCAATATCTTTTAGCTGACGATTGACTTCGGATAAAGGGCGGATTGAACGAATCAAGCTGATGCTGGATAGCACTCCAAAACCTATACACAGTCCGATCAAAACCAGCATAAGGATCTGTGTTTGTTGGGCCGATCGATGTAAAGCTGCCATACGACTATCCAGTTGTTTTTGCTTATCGTTCAAAAACGACTGGACAATGGGATCAAGCTCTTTACGTGCCTTGCGCTCCTGATTAAAATGCACCGATTTGGCCTGCTCAGGTTGGCCGGCATTATAGGCCTGGATGACTTGATTGCTTGCTTTTAAGTAGGCATCATAGTGGTTAGTCACTTGATCCAGAATCGATTGATCATGATCATCAAGCTGCAATCCTTTTAGTTGATTTATGTAGAATTCAAGATCCGTTTGTTTATCTTTCATTTCCATGGGATAGCTTTTATCTCCAGTGAGAAGGAATGCTCTCTCGTCATTGGAAAGTCCTGCGAGACGAAACTGAATCGCTTTCAGATCAAAACAAATCGTTTGATCCGTATGTATCAGCTGTTCATAAGAAGACTGTAGGCGTTTCTCAGTTACGATAGTTGCACCGCAAGAAACCACTAGAATGCCCATTAAAACGGAAAGGCTCAGCACTATCTTCGATTTGATTTTCATCTTGTGGCTCCTCTTCTATTTAAAGTTTTAATATGTGTTGTATTTTAGATACTTTGGAAAGAGAGGTCAATCTATGGGAATATTTATGAAAGGAATCACGGAACGGATTCCTGCTCCTGTTAATTATAGAAATGTGAAGGATTTTCCAAATGCCACTTTTAATATGTAAGAAAGGGAGGTTTCAAATGGACCAGGGCTATCCCTCTACCTAGTCAATTTCAATGGTTTTTACTTAGAGTTCGTCGATGTGCAAAGTCTGAGGAAGATTCTTGGGTATTAGATGATGATCTGAGAAACGATTTTCCGAAAAAGGGGAACGAGCAGCTATGGTTTATCGTGTTTATGCAATGGATTTTTCCTTCTATAACTCAATGGGAATTTACAGCTTCGAGGTACGGTGCGAGATGCTGAAAGAGATCGGATACGATGCAACGCATTTGTCCATCTGGCACGGAGAGCGGTGGCGGGACGCGGAGAAGCTCAGCAGCGTCAAGCAGAAATATGGGCTGGACGTAGCGGGTGTGTACGTCGTGTTGGATCTCTCATTAGGAGAGAGCCATCCGAGAAA
Organism: Collibacillus ludicampi; assembly: GCF_023705585.1. Taxonomy (NCBI): domain Bacteria; kingdom Bacillati; phylum Bacillota; class Bacilli; order Caryophanales; family Alicyclobacillaceae; genus Collibacillus; species Collibacillus ludicampi. Next base: position 1,412,724 of record NZ_BOQE01000001.1, on the reverse strand, counting down.
TGAGGGCATCCTGAAGCTGTTGGAGACACTCGAGGGGTGTCGACTGTGGAACTGGCGATCCAATCCGTAGGAATGCATCTGCGCCCCTCAGACCCGGCGGGTGACGACATTGCGGTGAAGTGGTTGGAAAAGGCGCTCAAGATTTGCGAGCGGCGAAACATCGATATTCTGCTTTACACGCACCTATCCTTCTGGATCGAGCGCCACGAAGATGCGGTGCGACTGTGTCGCCGGATGAATCATCCAAATTTAGGTATCGTGTTCTGTGGCTACCACTGGTACGCCGTCGATGGGACAAACCTGCCGGCTACGCTGGAAGCGGTTGCGCCGTACCTGAAGCAGGCAAACTTGTCCGGTAGTCGTCGGAATCCACACGGTTTTGGGAACGTTGCGACGATCGAGCCGTTGGACGAAGGAGAGTTGGACAATTTCGCGTTGCTTGGACAGCTTAAAAAGATCGGTTTTAATGGAATGATTGGCTTTCAGGGCTGGAGTGAGGGGGGCGACGCCTATAGTAAGCTGAGTCGCTCGCTCAGAGCATTCCGTGACATGGAACGGCGGCTCGAGAGGCGGAATTGAAATTGCTTCCGTAAGCGCTGATAAAAAGAAAAGCACTTTCTCACCCTCGATGGGCAGAGAAGTGCTTTTTTTGTGTATGTAGCGAGAGCCATGATTCCTTTTCCGTTCGTGAGCCATGGCTTTATTTTTACATGGCTCATGTAATTGGTTACAAACATCATGGTTTATAAGGACGGAATGAATACATCTGGCGCAGGAAATATGCAATTTTGCATATGCATGTTTGCTAAAAATATGCAATAATACATATATTAAAAATATTCGAATCTGAAGGTGGTCCGTATGAATGATCTGTCCAAGCAACTGTATGAGTCTGAGCTTTTATTAAAGCACTTAATCGATAGTTCCTATGATGGGATTTACATTACGGACGGAAACGGACTTACGACCTGGTATAACAAGGCGTTTTTGCGAATCTCGGGATTGACACCCGCCCAATTGGATGGACATACTGTTTTTCAATTATTAGAAAACGGTTGGCTCCCCAATTCGGTGGTAGCCGAAGCCATCCAGAAACAAAAAACAGTGACCAGTCTCATTCATTATTTTAATGGTTCCGAGGGTTTGATCAGTGCCACTCCGGTTTTTGACGATGCGGGCCATTTGTTGCGTGTCATTGCAAATGTGAGGGATCTGACGGAATTAAATGAACTAAAACGACAACTGGATGAGACCCGTGCGTTAAACGAAGGCTATCGACAAACATTGCAAGAGGTTCAGTCGGCGGAACTGGAAGGTGGACAAATGATTTATCGGAGTCATGCCATGGAGAAAATTATTTCTTTGGCGAACAAAATTGCGTCCACGGATACTCCAATCCTTATTCTCGGAGAATCAGGGGTCGGAAAAGATGTGTTGGCGAAATATATACACTCGATCAGTGAACGTCATGATAAAGGAACTTTCGTGAAAGTGAATTGTGGAGCGATTCCCGAGCATCTGTTGGAATCCGAATTGTTCGGTTATGAGCCGGGAGCATTTACCGGCGCAGGCCGCCGGGGAAAAGCCGGTTTATTTGAAGTGGCAAACAAAGGAACTCTTTTCCTGGATGAGATCGGCGAAATGCCATTATCCTTGCAGGTCAAACTATTGGGTGTACTGCAGGACATGGAAATTCAAAGGTTGGGGGGAACCAAACCTATACCGATTGATGTTCGTATCATCGCCGCGACCAACGCTCATCTGGAGACTTTAATACAAGAAAAACGCTTTCGAAAAGATCTTTATTACAGAATTAACGTATTAACGATTCAAGTTCCTCCGCTCAGGGAACGCAAGGATGATGTTGTCGCTCTTTTGATGCACTTTTTAAATCAATTCAACGAAAAATACCGCACAAACAAGATTTTAACTTCCTCCGCCATCGACAAACTGCTTGCGTATGAATGGCCGGGCAATGTTCGCGAGTTGAAGAATATGGTGGAACGATTTATTTTGACGTCGGATAAGGATTCGATAGATGAACACCAACTGCCTTTTAATCTTTTGAGCTTTCATCGTACGTCCTCGGCCATTGTTAACGAACAGGACTTTACCCATTCATATCAAAGAAAAAAGCTGAAGGAACTTTTAAACGATCATGAAAAGCAAATTCTGAGTTGGTATTTGTCGAAATACCGTCCGTTAAAGCGATGTGCGGAGACGCTCGGCATCGATTTGGCCACCTTGGTTCGCAAGAAGAAAAAGCATGGCCTATGATTTGGCATAATATTTGCTTTAAAAACCTCCCAGAAAAGATTTCGGGGGGGATTTTTATGGACATTATTGGGAATCGTACGCTTCGCGATCTTCTGACGGAAAAAGTCACGCATCACCCGGACAAAACTTTTCTCGTATTTGAAAATCACAAGGAACGACTATTTGCTCTCACGTATCGAGAGTTCTCAGACAAAGTGTATCGACTTGCGACAGCCCTCCTTGAATTTGGGGTAAAAAAAGAGGACAAAGTCACCCTTCATCTGCCCAACTGCCTGGAATTTATGATTTCTTGGTTTGCGCTGGCACATATTGGGGCGGTCATGGTTCCGACCAACATCCTGTCAACCGAAGATGAGATGGAATTTATTCTGGGACATTCGGAGTCGGTATTGTTGATTACCGAGGAAGACTACTTGAACAAGTTCAACAATATCAAGGATGAACTGCCGCTTCGCGATTTTTGGCTGGCCCGTTATGAAGGTACCGAATATCTAGACAAAAGTTTGGATCGAATCATTGAACAGTCGAAAGGAGAAGTCCCCATCGTTCCGCTTCATTCCGAAGATGTGGCCGCCATCATGTATACGTCGGGAACAACGTCCCGTCCAAAAGGAGTACTCATCACCCATGCGAACTACTTGTATGCAGGAGAAGTGATGTCCAAATCCATTCGCTTAACACCTGACGACAGACAATTCATAGTGCTTCCTTTGTTTCATGGAAACGCGCAGTATTATTCTTCCATGTCAGCCCTCACCGTGGGCGCAAGTATGGCGATAACCGAGCGCTTTAGCGCTTCCAGGTATTTTAAACAGGCGAAGAGATTGGGAGCGACTGTCGGTTCTCTCTTTGCTGCGCCTATTCGGATGATTTTACGGCAAGAGTACGATCCGGCGGATCGGGATCACCATCTGCGCGTGGTTTGGTTTGCGCAATCGGTTACAGAAGAACAACTTGCGGCATTTGAAGAGAATTACAATACAAAGCTGTTGCAGTTGTATGGTATGACCGAAACGATTGGAACTCCCTTGATGAACCCGATCGATGGAGTGCGTAAGAACATGGGGATCGGAAGACCGGTTTTGGGATATGAAGTAAAAATTGTTGACGACTATGGGAACGAGGTGCCGCAGGGAGAGGTCGGAGAGTTGATTGTGAAAGGAGTTCCCGGAAGAACGTTAATGAAAGGATATTTTAACAATCCAGAAGCAACCGAAGAGGCGCTGAAGGACGGCTGGTTATATACCGGTGATAACGTCCGCGTGGATGAGGAAGGGTACTTTTTCTTTGTAGACCGGAAAAAAGACATGCTGAAACGAGCCGGCGAAAATGTGGCGGCCAATGAAATCGAATCGGTCATTATGCAACATCCGGCGGTATTCGACTGTGCCGTCATCGGAATTCCCGATGAGATACGGGATGAAACGATTAAGGCATACGTAGTATTACGTGAAGGGCATCAAGTGTTGCCGGATGAAATCGTATCGTTTTGTCAAACCAGATTGGCCAAGTTTAAAGTTCCGGAATTGGTGGAATTCGTGACGGAGCTGCCCCGTACCTCCGTCGGCAAGATACAGAAACATATTTTGAGAAAGATGCATCAGGAAGGAGCGAAAGTTCATGATTAAGAAAATCAATCACATCGCCGTCATCGTGGATGATATCGAAAAAGCCCTCGTGCCCTATCAAAAGGGACTGGGGTTAACCCCTTCCAACATCGAATATGTAGAATCGTATCACGTAAAAGTTGCGTTTATGCCCATCGGGGATACGCAGATCGAATTGGTGCAGCCATTGGGCGACGAGGGAGAACTCGTTGAATTTCTCCGCGCCACAGGAGGTGGACTCCACCATATCGCGATGGAAGTCGATGATATTAACGAAGCGATTCACCGAGCAGTTAGTTCCGGTATTCTTTTGAAAGATATGACACCGCGTCAGGGCGCACACAACTCCACCGTTGCGTTCGCGGAACGTGAATCTTTTAACGGGGTCGTGATTGAGTTGGTTCAACCTGCGAAGTAATCGGGCGCTACGCAAACGTCATCATTGCCATCTTTTGGTTCATACGGATTATTCGAAAACAAAAGACGGCTTTCGTTCCTCTTGCGCCGTTTTTGTTTCTGGGCTTTATCATCTGGAGTTTCGGGTTTCAAGCAAGTGCCTTATGCTGAATGATGGTCTGGGGAATTTGGCAGCTTTCGTTCAAGGCGCGACCCGTATTGGTGACGAAATCTTAGGTCTGAAAGCAGGTGATTGCGTAAAGTCATAAACGTCGAGATACTTCCAGTGGAGCCACTAAAAGAATTGAAGATATGTAGGAAGACATCCGATATATTAAAGCCATGGTACACGAACACCACGAAGATATTTGAAGATAAAGAACAAGGGAGCATAGATCGTATGCTTCTTTTTTTTCTTTTCCGCTCCTTTTATATATATAATTTTTTGGTAAAATTATATATATAAGGGGTGGGTCAAATGATGTCTTTTCGAAATCAATACTTGCAAAATCTATCTTATACCGGCTCAACTGTTAAATTGATCGCCAGAATACACGAATACAAGGGCAAGGAAACCCTATTCCAACGCCAAAAACCCGAAGTGTTGGAGGCGTTGCGTCAAGTGGCGATTATACAGAGTACGGAATCCTCCAACCGAATCGAAGGAATCACCATTGCAACGAATCGTTTGGAGCGTTTGTTGAAGGAGAGACTTGCACCTGAAAACCGATCCGAAGCAGAGATTGCAGGATACCGTGAGGTTTTAGATACGATTCATTCCAGTTATGAACATATCCGTTTGACTCCCAACGTCATCCTGCAACTCCATCGGGATCTCATGGAATTAGCCACGGGAGCGGGAGGGAGATGGAAGTTAACTGACAATGACATTCGGGAAAAGTTACCGAATGGTCAGGAACGCATACGTTTCACGCCGGTTCCTGCTTGGAAAACCGCCGAAGCTGTAGATGAGCTTTGTAGGCAATACAACATAGAACGGGATCGCGGGGAAGTCGAGGATCTCATTCTGATCGCTGCATTCGTTTTGGATTTTCTTTGTATCCATCCGTTCTCCGACGGTAACGGTCGGATGGCGAGACTTCTTACGTTATTACTGCTTTATCAGGCGGGGTATATTGTAGGACGATATATCAGTCTGGAAAAAGTGATTGAAGATACGAAAGAACAGTATTACGAAACCCTAGAGATCTCTTCTCAAGGTTGGCATGAAGGAAAACACAACATAAAGCCATGGTTGGATTACTTTCTGATGATGATTTTAAACGCCTACAAACGATTTGAGGAACGAGCCGGTATAGTCACATCGGATAAACGCGGTTGGAAACAAGAAAGAGTCAGAACAGTTGTTGAGCATATGATTGCGGATTTCACGGTTTCCGATGTGGAAGAACGTTGTCCGGGAATAAGCAGACCGACGATTACAAAGGTTTTGAATGAAATGGGGAAAGAAGGCGTTATAGAATGTATCGAACGGGGCAGAAATGCCCGGTGGAGAAAGGTTTAGCTCTTGTACGATGAAGAAGCGAATTCACCGCTGAGAAAAATGTTTATTGTTCAGGATATGGAAATGGAAACTACAACAAATGATGATACAATAGACGCATTATATAATCCCTGGCTCTAGAGGTGAAAGCATGAGCGAAGATGCTCTTTTTATCACAAAAGAATACGCGAAACGGTGGTGCGGGTCGAAAACGATATATGAACGCGGACTCTCTTATTATCAACAGGGAAGAGTGATCAAGCTCGATTATGATCCAAATAGCAATGCCTGGTACGCCACCGTTGCTGGAAATAAAGAATATAACGTAGAGGTATATATCATGGACGGATGTATCGATGCCTCTTGCGATTGCCCGGCATACGAAACATATTGGGCATGCAAACATATCGTTGCAGTGCTCCTGGGAATCGAACAAAGACAACGGTATGAAACGGGCAGAGCAAATGCGATAAAACTAGCTTCAAGACAGGGAGTAGACACTTCGGATCCACACATATACCGGCAAGCGGATCAGATAATTCGCACGTTTATGAATCGGTTCAATCCGGAGATCGAGGTGAAAGAGAGACAAGACAAAGAACCACTAAAGGTGGAGTATCATCTAAGCAAAAATTATGTCCCATATTCGCAATTGAGCCCAAAATTTCTCTCGATCGAGTTGAAAGTGGGAACAAAACGGACATACGTCGTGAAAAAGATCGGCAAATTCCTACAAAGTGTTGAAGAAAAAACAACTTGTTTTTTCACCAGCAAATTCGCCTATGATCCATCTGACCATTACTTTCTGGAAGAAGACCAAGAAGTCCTGAAACTTTTGCGGGAAATACAGAGAAATGAAGGGTTTTTCCGCAAGCAACGGAGTTATTACTATGGGAGTCATGAGGACGAGCGCTCACTGCTCATTCCTCCGATGATTGCGGATGAGCTTCTTTCGAAACTGCAGGGGAGAACAGTGGTATATGAGAATCATGATAACGTACGCTTTCAAACGGAACCCCAAGAACATAATTTCCCGTTACTATTTCGTTTGATGAAAGGAACGGGAGACGATTTCCAACTGGACCTGACCTCTTTGAAGGGAATCACCTTCTTTGAAGACTATGGGTGGCTCTTTCAAGAAGGGACGTTCTATAAATTACCCCCCGCCCAAAAGGATATTATGATCAAACTTGCTCCGTTTATGAATCCTGCCGGTGAGAGATTACTTCCGGTCGCTCGCAAACAAATGGAAACATTTGTATCCTATGTGATGCCCAGATTGAAAGAAATCGGTCGGGTGGAACTAGCAGAACAAGTGTCTGACCAAATAGTCAGTGTACCACTAAACGCCAAGGTATATATCGATCGAACAGATGAACGGTTATTTGTCAAAATCGAATATCACTATGGAAACATCGTCATCGATCCGTTTCGGCCGAAGGCGGCAAATGAATCCAAACAAGGCATGATTCTCTTGCGAGAACCGGAAAAAGAGCAAGCGATCATGAAAGTATTCGAAAGTATTCCCTTCAAGTATAACGGGAAAGAATGTTATCTTGAAGGTGATGACCAGATTTACAACTTTTTGTTCACAGTCGTCCCAAAACTTGAGCAAAAAGCGGAAATTTATATGACCCATGCTGTCAGAGCCTTGATTTCGGTCAAACCAAACACACCGGTGACCAAGATTGATGTAAATACGGACGGGAATTTGCTGGAGATCAGTTTTGGCATCGAAGGAATTGACGAACGAGAAGTCAAAAAGATTTTGCAATCCGTTGTGGAGAAGAAAAAGTATTATCGTTTGCCGGATGGCGCATTCTTGTCATTGGAAAACGAAGCATTTCAAACCATGAATCGTCTGTTTACGGAATTACACATCAATAAATCGCAGGTAAAAGCGGGAGTCTTGCAGCTTCCTGTGTATCGCGGCCTGCAGATCGATGAAATCGTCGGCGAAAGGGACAGGTATTCTGTCAAGCTAGGGAAAAAGTTTCGCCGTCTCATCCAGGATCTCAAAAATCCAGATACGATTGATTTTGCGGTACCGGAAACACTGCATGCCAAGCTCAGGGACTATCAACAGTTTGGCTTTCAATGGCTAAAAACTTTGGCTCATTATCGCCTGGGAGGCATTTTGGCTGATGATATGGGACTCGGAAAGACTTTGCAGACGATTGCCTATCTTCTCTCCGAAAAAGCGGATGAAAACAGAAAGGTACGAACGTCGCTCATCGTCGTTCCAGCATCGCTTGTTTATAATTGGAAAAGTGAATTTGAAAGATATGCGCCCGATGTAGATGTTGTGGTCGCCTATGGGACACCGGATGAGCGATTGGAATGTCTCCGCAGTTGTAACCCAGATGTGTTCATTACATCCTATCCGCTTTTGCGGCAAGACATTGAAGTTTATCAAGATATGGAGTTTGATTCGCTGATTTTGGATGAAGCACAGGCGATCAAGAATCATTCGACCAAAACTGCCGATGCCGTCAAAAAAATCAAGGCAACGAAGCGATTTGCGCTGAGCGGTACGCCGATCGAAAATTCCCTGGATGAACTGTGGTCCATTTTTGATGCCATTCTGCCCGGATTTTTTCAAAATCAGAGCTCATTCCGGAGTCTCTCGCAAGATAAGATCGCGCGGATGGTTCGTCCGTTTATCTTGAGACGGGTCAAACAGGATGTATTGAAGGAACTGCCTGATAAGATCGAAACCGTTCATCAATCGGACTTGACGAAGGAACAGAAAGAACTATACATCGGCTACCTCGAAAAAATCCAACAGGAAACGAAAGAATCATTGCAAACAGTAGGGTTTGAAAAGAGTCGAATGAAAATTTTGGCGGGATTGACGCGCCTCAGACAACTATGCTGCCATCCTTCTCTCTTCCTTGAAAACTATGACGGCAAGTCCGGTAAACTGGAACAGTTGACGGAAATCATTGAACATGCGCTTCAAAACAAAAGAAGATTGTTAGTATTTTCTCAATTTACAAGCATGCTCCAGATCATTCGGGAGGAACTGGAGGGGAGAAATATCGGATACTTTTATCTGGATGGACAAACGCCCTCCAAAGAACGCGTGGAAATGACAGAGCGATTTAATCATGGGGAAAAAGACATTTTTCTCATTTCGTTAAGAGCGGGAGGCATCGGATTGAATTTAACTGGAGCCGATACGGTCATTCTCTATGATTTGTGGTGGAATCCCGCCGTTGAAGAACAGGCTGCGGGTCGAGCCCACCGCATTGGACAAAAAAACAGCGTCCATGTGATGAAATTGATTGCGCGAGGAACGATTGAAGAAAAAATATACGAATTGCAACAGAAGAAAAAAGAGCTGATTGAACAAGTCATCCAGCCAGGGGAAACGGCACTTTCCAGCTTATCCGAAGCGGAAATCCGCGAAATACTGGGTATATAACATGATTTGATACAGGATGAACTCTTATTCACGCAAGCACTCATCTTCAAATTAGGCACCCATACCGCATGGGCGGCACCATCAGAGGATGAAAAGTTACTTATGCGGAGAAGAGGATGAAGTCTGCCACAAGCAACGGAGTGGCTTTTGGGTGGATGGTATCGCTTTGCAGCGCAGAGGTGAGTTGAAGGTCGTTCCGCAACTTCTGCTAAGAATCCGGGCGGAACGACCTTCTCCGAACCCAAGCGCAAAGCGATACATCCACCCAAGCACTAGCTTTCAAGTAATTTTAAAAGTCGATCATCCGAAAAATTTGACGAAAAATTTTTCTGAAAATTTTGATCACAAGAGAAGGAAATAATAGAATATTATCAAACTTTATATATACAAGCGGATGACACCTTGGTTGGTACGGAATTTTAAAAAATATTCCCGGAGGAGTGATTGATGATGGTAAAACAAACGATATTCGGCAGAAGAGTTTCTTCAGGTCTTCATTCAAAGGGCGGAGCTGCATCTACGGAAAAGAGAGTCTTTGTTTTACCCGGAATCGGTGGAAAAATGATCGGGACGGCTTTGTTTGCAAGCTATATGATCGCAGCCGTTCTGACTTCATGTGCTGCCCTCTCATATGCTGAATGGCCGTCTGTATTTACAAATGCCGCTTTCATTTCCTTCTATTGCAAGCGAGCCTTTTTGAAGTCCGGTATTGGAATCGGTCATTTCGTTCGCATGATGATCCAATGGGCGTTTATGACTCTGTACATGACCGGCAGGTCAACGGGTGTAAGCACGGCAGGTTTTGCGGCGACATCAAAAACGGGTCTTGATGGTAGAGCATCACGCGAAAAGTGGATGAAAAACAGACCACGAGATGATCTGAATATCGCGCGTGATGGTCCTGTCGGTTTGCGATTCAAGGGGGATTTCGCAATCGGGTGGCTTTATGATTTCATTGGACGTATCCACTGGCGTGTCAGACACGTTGAACACGTAAGAACGTGTAGCATGAATCATTCCACATGGACACTTTCTTCGATCCGCTTATGCTATATGCGAAACAATCAGAGGAGGAAGTGTGTATTGAGAAGGGTTTACCTGGATACCTCATAACGTCAAGAAAACTCATCTGAAAGTCGTCTCACAACCCTTGGGAGTGGAGGCGGCTTTTTCACTTGAGATCAGACATCCAGAGATATTAAGAGCGTGAGGGTGATAGCAATCAAGAGCAATTTAGCGAAAATTCCAAACTCATCATAGTAAATTCGAAAAAAGAGGAAGAAACACATCAATGTCACCTATTTTAGAGCTTGATAGAAACCTGCCAAGTTCCATATATTCAAATTGTTAGCACTCACCTTGATCGAGTGCTAACAATTTGAAAAAGAGGGAGGTACGATGAATTTACAGTAAACGTACAGCCGCAATCGGCACCATCCAAAAATTAAAACTGTCTTGATCGGGCGTCATGATTTGCGAGAATCCAATGTCGACCTGAACCAACTCCGTATCGTGACTCTAAAGACGAAGCGGAAACGAACGATACACGTCAAGAAGTTTGTTCATACTTGAAATTTTTTATCATGGGCTCATGTATAAAAGATTTCTGCTATGTTCAAGACTTCTTTTTTTATTCCGTTCAATTGGGGTCATACCTTATGGAGGTGAAGAAGCACAATGAAAGCTTTGCTCTTGGCAGGAGGTTTAGGCACTCGTTTACGGCCGCTTACAGAAAATCTTCCAAAGCCCATGGCTCTTGTCGGTAATAAGCCTTGGTTAGAACATTTGATTGTCCACCTGAAACAGCAAGGGATCGGTGACTTTGTTCTAGCCGTAAAACATTATGCAGACGTTATCAAAAAACGCCTTGGGGATGGAAGCTCTCTGGGAGTTCGTATTGAATATGCAATCGAAGAAGACCTGCTTGGTACGGCAGGTGCCATTAAAAATGCGGAAGATCTGCTGAGCGATCGATTTCTTGTAGTGAATTCCGATATTATTCATGAGATATCGATCATCCCCCTGTTAGAGTTTCACCGAAACCATAACGGTTTGGTAACCATAGGTTTGACCGAGGTTGAAGATCCTTCTCAATACGGAGTCGTCGAGCTGGACATGTCAGGCCGGATTCTGCGTTTTGTTGAGAAACCAAACAAACATGAAGCGCCTTCCAGATTCATCAATGCGGGCATTTATGTCATGGAAAAAGAGGCACTTCAATGGATCCCCAAACACAAGGAAGTTTCCATCGAACGGGAGACATTCCCGCTATTGATCGAAAAGAACATCGGAGTCTATGGAAAAACGATCAACGGGTATTGGATGGACATGGGTACCAAAAACCGCTACCGTCAACTTCACTGGGATCTGTTGGATGGAAAATTTACATTACCGTTGAAAGAGAAAGAGCAAGGCAAAGGGATATGGTTGGGGCGAAATACGGAAATTGGACCGGGCGTGTTACTAGTACCACCCGTTTTGATCGGTGATGAGGTACATATTGGAGAGAGAAGTGTCATCGGTCCTTATGCCGTCATCGGTGATCATTGTGAGTTGGGCAGGCATGTACGTTGTTCGGAAACGATCATGTGGGACAAATGCAAAGTACATGATTCTACCCAGTTGAACAATTGTATTTTCGGATATGGTTTGGAAGTGGGGTCAAGACATATTTTACATGAAGCAGTCATGAATCGGGCAGTGGGAGTGATTCAGGGATGACACAAGTGGCTTATGTGAGCACCTATGTTCCCAAAAAATGCGGCTTAGCGACCTACACATACCACCTTAGACAAAGCGTAAAAAATTCGAAGATGTGGAATGCGGCGGATCCAGTGGTCGTTTTAACAGACGAAAAGGATCGCAATAACTATGATCGTCCGAATTTATGGACTTTACTTCGTGATGATCGAGAGGCCTATTCCCTTATGGCCAAAAAAATAAACGACAGTAGCATCTCGTTAGTTTCGTTACAGCATGAGTTCGGAATTTTTGGGGGAGAAGCCGGTTCGTATATTCTTGATTTTATTCGGGAATTGAAAAAACCGCTCATAACAACTTTTCATACAGTCTTCCAAAATCCTGAAGAACCCTATCGTTCCATTCAAGAGGAAATTGCCAGAAGAAGCGATCGGATCATCGTTATGAATCGAAAGGCCATTCATTACTTGATGAATTCCTTCTCCGTCCCACAAGAAAAAATTGCGTTTATTCCACACGGAACACCGGTACCCAACCCGCAAACGAGAAGTCTGCTTCGTGACCAATTGCAGTGGAACAATCGAAAAGTTTTAATGACGTTCGGCTTACTGAGCAGGAATAAAGGGATCGAAATGATTCTCGAGATTTTGCCCGAGGTGGTTGCAAGAGTTCCCGAAGTCCTGTATGTAATCGTCGGACAAACCCATCCTGAGGTGAAAAAACGGGAGGGTGAAGCTTATCGAGAGCAATTAAAACAATTGATTCGTTCGAAGAAATTGGAGAACCACGTGTTGATGATCGACCGGTACATGGAAGAAGAGGAACTTGTTCAATATATCACAGCCTGTGATCTGTATATCACCCCTTATCCGGGAATGGAACAGATCACGAGCGGAACATTGGCTTATGCCGTAGGATTAGGACGCCCCGTTTTGAGTACACCGTACAGCTATGCAAAAGATCTGCTTGCAGGATATGAAGAGATGCTAATCCCGTTCCATGATCGATCCAAGTGGAGCGAAAAACTATCGATGGTACTATCTGACGAATCCTCTTTGAAAGAATGGGAAAGACAAATCGGACGTATCGGAAAGAACATGCAATGGCCGCTGGTCGGTAAAAAGCACGCGCTTCTCTTTCTCCGGACGATACAAATGTCTCTCGAAAAACGTCGTTCGGACGAACATCAGCTTGTCTCCATCTCAAGCTAAGTGAATTCCGGGAGGTGACGACGATGTCCAGCGAGGTTTTAGACACGATGTTGAAGCAAAAAATTGAACCGCTGCGGTGGGAAATGATTCATTTAGTCAAGGAAAAAGGGAATCTTGCCGATGAAAGCGTGGTCGCATTGGCTCAGCAATTGGATAAACATTTGATCGTCGCCCAACAACTGATGAGGCCTCCCCGAAACGAAATGTCCTTTCCCAAAGCTTAGTCATTCGAAGAAGCTAAACGTACGGGGAGGTAGCTATGTGGCCGTTGATAGGGAAAATTGACTTTTCTCGTATTCGAAAGATTCAACTGTCACGTGAAAAAATGAAAAGGTTCTTGGAAAAGGATCGATCCGATCCGACTCTCGTAAGTTTTCGGCATTTGGAAAGGCTGACAGACGGGACTGGGCTTTTGGAGCATGCTCTGGGAAAAATCCCTAGAAGAAAAGAAGGTTATACCACAGACGATAATGCGCGAGCTCTTTGGGTATGTGTCGAATGGTACCCACATGTCTCTGCGATGAAACAAGGGAATCACTTGAAGGACAAGCTGTTGCGTCTGATTGATCGATATCTTTCATTTCTTCTGTGGGTTCAACGGGAAGACGGATCTTTTCACAATAATATTGGATATCATTTACTACCGGAACAGGAACTGCCTTCCGACGATTGCCTGGGGCGTGCTCTATGGGCTTGTGCCGTCACCTATTGCAAATTACCTGATCCTGAACGGCAGATCGCCGTGCAAGAAATGTTCGTCAAAGGCGCGGCAAGAGCCAAAGATTTGACTTTTCCAAGAGGTTGGGCTTATGTACTGTCCGCAAGCAGTTTACTTCTACAACATCACGAGAATATGAAAAAACAACATGCGGATCCATTTCACCATTTTATCGAATCCGCTTTGCCGTCCTTTGTGGAAGGGTTCGAAGAGAAATTGACCGCTCTTTACCGGAAACATGCAAGTAAGGAGTGGCGCTGGTTCGAGCCTGCTATGACATACGGAAACGGGCTCTTGCCTTGGTCTTTGTTTTGCGCCTATCAAGTGACGAGACGTCAGGAAACGTTAGATATCGCGAAAGAAAGTCTCGATTTTCTCATTGAAAAGATGACCGGCGAGAAAGGTTGTATCAGCCCGATCGGGAACAAGGGATGGTGCACACAAACGAGCAGAAGTCAATGGGATCAACAGCCCCTGGATGTCATGAAATTGGCGCTGGCCGTATCGGAAGCGGATAAAACATTGGGTCAAATGACGTACAGAGAAGTATTGGAAAAATGCCGAGCTTGGTATTACGGAGAGAACGATCTAGGTGTTCCCATGGTTCATGCAGAAGAAGGAAGTTGTTATGATGGCTTGACGTCGAGTGGTCCGAATCTGAATCAAGGCGCAGAATCCACCCTGTCTTATTTACTGACAGAAGTGCTGTATCGAAATCGAGCGAGTCACTCTGAAAGATCAATCTCTGGTGTCTGACGGGGGAGAATGAACATGAATGCGTATCCGTTACTGTTTACGCCTTCCTATCACGAAAGAATTTGGGGAGGAACACGACTACGGACACTTTTTGACTACCCGATTCCCAGTGAATCTACGGGGGAAGCCTGGGTGATATCGGATCATCCCAATGGGAGAAGTACAGTCGCCAATGGCGTGTATAAAGGCCATACGATTCAAGATTTGCTCCAAAAACACCCGGATTGGTTTGCCGATCATCCATTCGAACGTTTTCCGCTTTTAGTCAAGTTGTTGGACGCTTGTGATGATCTCTCGGTTCAAGTACATCCGGATGATGAATTCGCTTCTCTTTATGAAAATGGGGAACTTGGAAAGACGGAATGTTGGTACATTGTACATGCAGAACCGGGAGCTGAAATTGTATATGGACACACGGCTAAGACGAAAGAAGAATTGGCCGAGATGATGGCACAAGGTCAGTGGGATGAATTGTTGGTACGAGTTCCCGTACGTGCAGGTGATTTTTTCTATATTCCCCACGGTACGATTCACGCGCTTGGTAAAGGAATTGTTGTCTTGGAGACACAGCAGAACTCGGATGTCACATATCGCGCTTTCGATTATGATCGTGTGGATCCGTCTGGCCGCAAAAGAGAGTTGCATGTCGATAAAGTTTTACAGGTCACAAAGGTTCCATTTGTTAAAAAGGATATCAAAGCAAAGATCATGGATCATGGATCATTACGAATCACCCACTATCTGCAGGGACCTTATTTTTCGGCGGAAAAATGGGAGTTGTCGGGGAATCACGAAGAGCGATCCAAGGATCGTTTCATACTTTTGTCCGTTCTTTTCGGATCCGCTCGCTTACAATGGTCAGAAGGTGAGCTCGTCATCCGAAAAGGAGACCATGTATTGATCCCAAGGACTCTCGGACCATACAGCTTATCAGGGGATTTGGAGGCGTTTGTCTCGTATCTTCCAGAGTAGGGGAAGGTTTTGACAAGAAAGACGACCACTTGGCCTCAAGCGGTCGTCCTAAAGGATCTTCTTATCTAGGAAGTTTGAAGGCTCGCCACTCCAACCCTCGAATCTGCCATGCCGTAGTATAAGAGCCATTTTCCTTTGAAATTGACAAGTCCTTCAGCAAAGACGACAAAATCCACCTGTCCTTTCACTTCATCTTCCTTTTCAGGAATAAAGAAAGGCGTTTCTGTGCGACTTAAAACCTTTTTCGGATCATGAAGTGAGAACAAGACTTGACCGACCGAGTAGTACGGTTTACCGGCATGCGGGCCTTCTTGTATTGATTTCGCCGCATTATAAAACAATAGAATGCCTTCATCGGTTACAACGGGAGAAGGTCCCGGTTCAATGAGCAAGCTGTCGAAAGCTTGCGGATCTTCACTCCGACGTACGACACATTCTTCATGTGGATGCCAATGAATCCCGTCATCGGAGAAAGCGATCCAAATATCCGAATCGCCAAAATACATGACATATCGATTATGAATTTTCTGGGGAACAATCGCCCCCGATTTTGTCCACTCATAAATGGGGCCTTGATTCCAACGGGGGAATAAGACGCCATGTTTTTCCCATTGCAGAAGATCTTTCGAAGTCGCTAGGCATAAACGTGCCGTTTTTCCGTCAAATGCCGTATAAGTTAAATAGAAAGTATCATCAAGCTGAACGATTCTCGGGTCTTCACATCCTCCGGGATATTCATACGGTTCTGTCGGGAAAAGAACGGGTTTCGGATATCTTTCAAAGTAAATCCCATCTGAACTGACAGCAAGGCCAATTCGGGAAGTTCCGTTCCATATCCCTCTTCCGGTATGGTCTTCCGCCCGATAAAGAAGATAGATTTTTCCGTCTTTTACAATTGCGGTAGGATTAAATAGATCTTTAGCTTCCCATGAATCTCCTTGAGGAAATAAAATCGGATTATGGACAGATTTGTGAAAGGGTCCAAAAGGGAATTTTAATGAAACATGATTCATTGTATCATCCCCTTTTTTCGAATGATTTCTATTTATACTAAAATTATATCCAACAAGTCTTGTACCTAAAAGTATTTCATCAAATGAATAACCCCCTGAACGACTGTACAAAAGGAGTTCAGGGGGTTCGATTCTTTTTATGCGATTGTATATCCCTTACACAAGAGAAGTCTCTTTCGCCAACGCTTTTTCAACAGGAACGTATTCATGGCCAAGAGCGTTCGCTACGGCTTCGTATGTGACAACACCGCCAGCCACGTTCACGCCGCGATAGAGCGCACGGTTTTCCGCGATCGCCTGTTTGACGCCTTTGTTCGCGATTTGCACAGCATAAGGAATGGTGACGTTTGTTAAAGCGATGGTTGATGTTCTTGCGACAGCCCCGGGAATGTTCGCGACGGCATAGTGAATCACTCCGTATTTCTCGAAGGTCGGTTCGGAGTGGGTGGTTACACGGTCAATCGTTTCGATGGAACCGCCTTGGTCGATCGCCACATCAACGATCACCGATCCTTTCGACATGCCTTGAACCATGTAATCCTTCACGAGCTTCGGCGCACGTGCACCCGGTATCAATACGGCACCGATCAAGAGGTCTGCTTTGCGAACGGCTTGTTCAAGATTGTAAGAGTTTGACATCAATGTCGTGATTCGGCCATCGAAGATATCGTCCAGGTAGCGGAGACGGTCGGGATTGATATCCAGGATTGTGACGCGAGCTCCTGCGCCGAGCGCTCTCTTTGCCGCATTGGTACCGACGACACCGCCGCCGACGATAACCACTTCAGCCGGTTGAACGCCTGGTACGCCACCTAAAAGAATTCCTTTTCCGCCATACGGTTTTTCCAGGAACTGAGCTCCGATTTGAACAGCCATACGTCCAGCCACTTCACTCATCGGTGTGAGCAAAGGAAGGGAGCGGTCATCCAATTGGATCGTCTCATAGGCGATGCCAATCACGCCTTTTTCCATCAATGCTTTTGTTAACTCCGGTTCCGGTGCCAAGTGCAAGTAAGTGAAAAGGATCAAACCTTCACGAAAATATCCATATTCTTGCGGAAGGGGCTCTTTGACTTTCATGATCATATCCGATTTCGCCCAAACTTCCTCCGCGGTATCAAGGATCACGGCGCCTTTTTTCTGATATTCTTCGTCCGTGAAACCGCTTCCGAGACCTGCAGATTTTTCGATATATATTTCATGTCCGCAACTTTTCAGTGTTTCTACTCCAGCTGGTGTGATTGCGACGCGATTTTCGTTATTTTTAATCTCTTTCGGTACGCCGATGATCATTTATGGGCTCCTCCTTATACTTTGCATGTAAGCCAAGTATAAGACGAATCCCTCTATTTTTCATTGTTGTGAAAAAAGAAAATGGTGAGCAGGATTTGTGAAAACCAACAAGACGACTACTCACCTTGTTCCATTTTCAGATCGAGATACAGGGACACTTTGTGATCCATGTTTTTCAGGTTTATTCCGGCGATTTCCGAGATTCGTGAGAGACGGTAATTCAGTGTGTTTGTATGAACATGCAACTGATCGGCCGCCTCTTTGACATTGCAATCACAACTTAAATAGACTTCCAGCGTTTTAAGCAGATGGGCATGATGTTCTCGATCGTAATCTCTCAGTTTTTGCAAATGGGGGTTGACGAAGCGTTGCGCCCTCTTTTGTTCGAGCATGGCGGGCAAATACCGGTAAAATCCAAGATCTTCAAAATGGAAGGTGTCCTTCGTGCTGTTCGGGAACTGTTTCTTAATCTGCAGAACGGTCAGTGCTTCCTGATAGCTCTTTTCCACCTTCGTATAATCTTCATAAAATAAAGATCCCGCGCCGGCACCAATGGATGTCACCTGATAACGTTCTTTCATTTGCGTGAAAAAGTCGCGAATGAACTCCGTGAATGTATCCTGCGCGTTCGGCTGGGACTGATGATAAGGGGATGCCAGCATGATCAACTGGTTCCGATCCACAACATGGAAAATTATGCGCACGCGTTGCGTGGTTGTGATCAGATAGTGAATTTGCTTATACAGTTGATTGCTTATATCCTCATTAAATTGGAATACAAGGACGCGATAACATGGAGGAAGCGTGAGCAAGAGTTTATCGGCCTGTTCTTTGATCGCAGCAAGCGATTGAACATGTCCGGTCAATAGTTTCCAGAAAAACTCCTGATACCCTTCTTCTTGTTTCCGTTTCTGCACCTGGAGTTGCAAAAGTTTTGTTTTGGCGGCTTGGGCCGCTTTTTTTAGTTGATGCATCGCTTGTTCGTCAAGCGGATTTTCTTCTTCCAGCACCCATATATAGCCCAAGACATCGTTGTTTTTGCGGATGGCGATCGCCACCCGGTTGCCGAGTCCTACTTCATGGATCGCCCGGATGCGGATAGGCTCATCACTGTTGGATAATCGTTGGATGACGCCTTCCCGCCACAGACTGTGAATGACTCTTTCAGGGACGCGCCGCCCAATGATCGTGGCAATCCGCGCCGGGTCGGTCTGCGGATCATGAGAACTATATGCAAGAAGCCGGTGGTTGGCATCTTCAAGGGTAACTGGACAATGAAGCACTTCACTGATCGTATCGACGAGCGTTTCCAAGCTGTCAAACGTTTCGTCGAACGGGTCTTTTTCAATCGTCATGCATGTTTCCCCCTAACGAAAAAATTGGGAACCAACGCGCTCTGGATGCTCGGATGTCATTTGTGTTTTTCAACCAATTACAAGGGAATGATTTGGTTATATTTACAAACAAAAGATGTTTGAATTAATTAAATCATTCTTTTATAATAAAAAACGAAAAGTAAAATAGCGATGAAGGACTCATCTATTTTTAATTATATCATTGAAAGCGTTGCCATCTAAATTGGAAGTTGAATCTGTGAAATGGTCGCGCGTTCAAAAATGAAAGGGGTATGTACAACTTTTACAAAACAATCGTTAGGTAGGGTGATTTATCCGCGCAGCGCGCGAGTACAACCGATATTGCACATGTGTGGCTTGGTGGACGTCATGGGAAGCCAAATTGAACAAATGCGAACAAACCGTGAGGAGGTATCGTATGCAAAAAAATAACCGCATCACTGAATTGCATCGAGGTCTTGAACAAAGACATATTACCTTGATGTCTTTGGGGGCAGCGATCGGTGTTGGTTTGTTTCTGGGGTCGGCATCAGCCATTAAACTGGCGGGTCCAGGAATCCTGTTAGCGTATATCGTCGGCGGCATCGTGATGTTCTTTATCATGCGCGCACTCGGGGAAATGGCGATCCAGAACCCGGTTGCGGGATCTTTCAGCCGTTACGCACGCGAATATATGGGGCCTGTTTTCGGTTATTTGACAGGATGGAATTATTGGTTTTTGTGGGTTATTACATGTATGGCAGAAATCACGGCTGTCGGCATTTATATGGAATATTGGATTCCGGGGGTGCCCCGTTGGATTTGGGCATTAGCTGCGCTTGTCATGATGAGTATCATCAACCTGATCGCCGTGAAAG
Organism: Collibacillus ludicampi; assembly: GCF_023705585.1. Classification (NCBI taxonomy): domain Bacteria; kingdom Bacillati; phylum Bacillota; class Bacilli; order Caryophanales; family Alicyclobacillaceae; genus Collibacillus; species Collibacillus ludicampi. The sequence continues at coordinate 1,392,638 of NZ_BOQE01000001.1, read as the reverse complement.
CGTATGGTGAATTGGAATTTTGGTTCGCTCTCATCAAGATCGTTACCATCGTGGCCATGATCGTCGTCGGACTTGGCATGATCCTCTTTGGATTCGGGAATGGCGGAATCGCTGTCGGAATCAGCAACCTGTGGAAACATGGGGGATTTTTCCCGTTCGGTATCAAGGGAGTCCTCATGTCTCTGCAGATGGTGATGTTTGCTTACTTAGGGATCGAAATGATCGGTGTGACCGCCGGAGAAGTGCAAAATCCTAAAAAGACACTGTCAAAAGCGATCGATACCGTCTTTTGGAGAATCTTGATTTTCTATGTGGGCGCTTTGTTTGTCATCATGTCGATCTATCCTTGGAACGAACTTGGTCAAAAAGGAAGTCCTTTCGTTTTGACATTTGATAAAATCGGGATTCCCAGCGCTGCGGGAATTATCAATTTTGTCGTGTTGACGGCGGCTCTTTCTTCCTGTAACAGTGGTATTTTCAGCACGGGGCGCATGCTCTTTAACTTGGCACAACAAGGGGAGGCGCCTGCCACGTTCGGCAAGCTGACGAAATCGGGGGTACCGGGTCCCGCGATCATCGCTTCTGCTTTGGCCTTGCTTGTCGGGGTGGTGCTCAACTATGTCGTTCCGGAAAAAGTATTCACATGGGTCACAAGTATCGCAACGTTCGGAGCAATTTGGACCTGGGCAGTCATTCTTCTTTCCCAGATACGCTATCGTAAGCGCTTATCTCTAGAGGAGCAACGCCGACTGGTCTATAAAATGCCTTGGGCGCCATTGAGCTCCTATGTATCACTCGCATTCTTGGTCGCCGTCGTCGGTTTGATGGCTTATTTCCCGGATACGCGTATCGCGCTCATCGTCGGACCTCTTTGGTTAGCCCTTTTGGTCGCATTTTATTACGGGAAAGGTTTTCATAAAGCCAATCAGGTAGAAAGTGAATTTCACAAAGTAAAGAACGCATCATAAGATTTGCATACGCAGAGAAGGCCCTCTTTATATCGCGGGGCCTTCTCTGCGTTTTATCATGTATAATTTTCTATAATATACGGAAAGAGCAGTGAGAAAAGGAAGAGAGAACATGATTAAAATCGGCCTGACCGGTTGGGGGATCATAAGGACTTGTATTCGGACGGGGTGGCAAGCGGGGATAAACTGAAAGTCTACAGTTCCTATTTTCCGATAGTGGAGGTAGACAGTTCTTTTTATGCCGTCCTTCCCGAGAAAAACTACAGCAAATGGGTCGAAGAAACCCCGCCCGCTTTTTCTTTCATTATCAAGGCATACCAAGGAATGACCGGACATTTAAGAGGAAAGAATCCTTTCTCAAGTCTGGGAGAAATGTTTGATGCGTTTAAACAATCGATTGAACCGGTCATACAAGCGGGTAAATTGAAAGCCGTTCTTTTTCAATACCCACCCTGGTTTGAATGTATCAAAGAAAATGTGGATGTTCTTCGCTATACGAAGGAGAAGATGGGTGATATTCCGGTTGCGCTTGAATTCAGAAACAGGAGTTGGTTCACGCCCAGAATGTTGGAAAAAACAATCGCGTTTATGGAGAAAGAAGGATGGATCCATAGCATTTGCGATGAACCGCAAGCGGGAGCAGGCTCCATACCCACAGTTTTGCATCCGACGAATCGTCAATTAACACTCGTACGCTTTCACGGGCGTAATGTAAACGGATGGACGAATACCGGAGACGGTAATTGGAGAGACATCCGTTACTTATACCGGTATAGCCGGGAAGAGTTAACGGAGTGGAAAGAGAAGTTGAAAGATCTGCAACAAAGATCACAAGAGATTTGTGTCTTATTCAACAACAATTCGGGCGGACATGCCGCCGCCAATGCCATGGAAATGATCGAACTCTTGGGCATAGAATATAAAGGATTGTCTCCGCGGCAATTGGATTTCTTTTAAAAAGCTTCCCACGAAAAGCATGGTGGGAAGCTTTTTTATCATCCGGGTATGTTTTTGTATAGTATAACAAACGATACGAATAAATCTTGAATTTAAAGGGAGGGAATGTCATGGAATGGTATGAACGGCTGGCCGATTACTTTCCAGAACACGAGATGAAAGATCCGCGTCAACTCTATGACCTGATTGAGGATAAGGACACCTACCACAAAGAAGAGACAGATGAATACATCGTGATGTATGCCGAATTCCCTACATTTATCTTTATTGACTATTTACTCGTCAATCCTGCGACAAGAGGGAAAGGAGTCGGCACGAAACTCCTCAACCGTTTTAAAGAAAAGGGGAAGACGATCATCGTAGAAGTGGAGCCTATTGATCACGAAGATGAAGACACGAAAAAGAGGGAAGCATTTTATCGCAAAAACGGGTTTGTCAAGGCGGATCGTATTCAATACCGCAGGAAAGATGAAGACGGAAAACCATATGAAATGAATATCTTTTATTGGAGTCCGGAAGATTTGCCCCAGAATGTGATTATGGAGAAAATGGCCAAGGCGTGTGAAGAAATCCACAATTTCCGTTCTAAAAAATATTACGGGCGCAAGTTGGCAGACCCGGACGAAGTCTTGAAATTCATCAAACATTAAAGTTCGCGAATGGCCTTCTTGGTATGTCGAATACATTGTCTTATTCCCCGAGAATATTCCGTCATTTTTGTGCACGGTAGTTCAGCAAGAGAATTCTCCCATATCCCTCCCTATGGTCGGAATTCCTTACCAACTGGTAATTTGCCCCTATCTGCGGATAAGATTATAATCAAATCTGAAAAGTCAATATTGTGTGATGCTGAATTCCCGAAAGGGAAGCGGGGGAACCACGTTTGGGGTGAATCCGGGCATGCAGTCTCGCATGACCGGTAGGGCCGACTCTCAGCCCGAATCCGTCAGCTAACTTCGTAAGCAGTGTAAGAGAGGGGTGAATGATGTTCATGGGAAAGTATTCGCTTATTTTATACCCCCGTAGGTATTTGTCCTCGGGGGTTTTGTTTTTCATGCGTAGACGAGAATTTGCGAAAGGGGTTGTCTAGTGAAAAAGTTATTTAGGACTTTAGGGCTGTCCCTGATCATGATGACTGCGGTGGTTGGTTGCGGAGTCTCCAAAGGAAAGACGGGTGTCGGCACCTCTTCCGACACATCCGTGGAATCTACTTGGCAGCGTGTAAAAAAACAAGGATATGTGACCGTCGGATTTGCGAATGAAAAACCTTACGCCTATGTAACACCAGATGGAAAGCTGACGGGTGAAGCGGTTGAGGTCGCGCGTACGGTTCTCACAAGGTTAGGGATTCATGAGATGAGAGGTGAGATCACCGAATTTGGATCACTGATACCCGGGCTGAAAGCTAAGCGTTTCGACATGATCACGGCGGGTATGTTCATTAAACCGGAACGTTGCAAAGAAGTGGCATTTGCCGACCCTGAATACAGTATCGGTGAGGCAATCGCGGTGAAGAAAGGGAATGTAGTGAATATTCATAGTTATCGGGATATTTCCGCCAACCCGAAAGTGAAAGTTGCAGTGATGACCGGAGCTATAGAGGTTGATTATCTGCAAAAGTCGAGAGTCTCCGCCGCACAGATCGTAACGGTTCCCGACCAGCCTTCCGCTGTCGCCGCACTACAAGCAGGCCGAGCGGATGTGGTTACGATGACGGGGCCTTCGTTGCAATCGGTGCTCGATGCGGTGAAAGATCCATCAATTGAAAGAGTGATGGACTTTCAACAACCGATGATTGAAGGGAAGAGCGCACGAGGATACGGGGCAACGGCTTTCCGCAAAGAAGACAAGGACTTCCGTGATGCATTCAATCGTGAGTTACAGAAACTGAAGGAATCGGGTGAACTATTCAAGATCATTCAGCCCTTCGGATTTACCAAACAGGAATTGCCGGGCAATGTAACAGCTGAGCAAGTGTGTACAAACGAACAGTAAGAATGCATATCTCCCCATTCTATAATAATTCGATGCAGACAGATTTCACAAGATCCTTCATTCTCATTCTACTTGAGTGTTGATGATCAAGATCGAAAGGAGTGCATGTCAATCTATTCGTTCCTAGACTTACTCCCGCCACTCTTGAAAGGCGCGGGGATCACCCTCGAGATTACGATTCTCTCGATGATCGCAGCTCTTTTCTTAGCCATGCTTGCGGGGATTGGCCGCCTGTCCAAATATTCAATGATTCGGGGCGTAACGGCTATTTATGTAGAAGTTTTTCGCGGAACCTCCCTGCTGGTTCAGTTGTATTGGTTGTATTTTGCCCTGCCGATCCTGGGCATCGAATTGCCAAAAATGGCAGCCGCGGTACTTGCGTTGGGGCTCAATTATGGGGCTTACGGATCAGAAGTGGTTCGTGGATCGATCCTTGCCGTACCAAAAGGACATACGGAAGCAGGGATCGCGTTGAACATGACTCCCTGGCAGAGAATGAGATGTATCATATGGCCCCAAGCGTTTGTCATGATGTTGCCGGCTTTCGGAAATTTGCTCATTGAATTGCTGAAAGGTACGGCCTTGGTTTCTCTCATTACACTTGCAGATTTAACCTTTCAGGCGAAAATTCTCAGCACCTCGACATTCCAAACCACCGAGATCTATACTCTTTTGCTCGTGATGTATTTCATTCTCGCGTACCCCATCACATGGGGAATTCGCCTGATTGAGCGCAGAGTTGCTGCAGGGAGGTCATAGCCCATGTGGGATTGGGATTTCGCCTGGTCCATCGTTCCGCAACTTCTTGAAGCGTTAAAGGTAACCGTTACCTCCACGTTCGTGGCGTTTTTCATAGCAGCGATCGCAGGACTTTTGCTTGCGATTGGCAGGAGATCCGCGTGTAAGCCCTTATCTCTAGTTACAGGCGGAATTGTGGAATTTGTGAGGAGCACCCCTCTTCTTGTTCAGCTGTATTTTATTTTTTACGTGCTGCCTGTGTTTGGGGTTTCACTTTCCCCCTTCACAGCGGGAGTGATCGGCTTAGGATTGCATTATAGTTCGTACCTGTCCGAGGTGTATCGCTCAGGGATCGATTCCGTCCCTCGTGGCCAATGGGAAGCTGCGGTCGCTCTGAACTTTTCAAAAATGCAGACGTGGGGCAGAATCATCGTACCTCAAGCGATACCGCCGGTCATCCCGGTCTTGGGAAACTACTTGATTGTCATGTTTAAAGAGACACCGATTCTATCGGCAATCACTTTAATGGAGATCTTGCAAACGGCCAAAATGATCGGCTCTACCTCCTTTCGCTATCTTGAGGGATTTACGATCGTAGGTTTGATGTTCCTACTCTTGAGTTACCCTTCATCGCTTCTGGTTCGCCGTCTAGAGTACCGATTAAATCGAAAGTTATCAAATTTGAGCGGAGAGGCAAATCCAATAGGAAGCAGAAAGGAAGTGGGATATTGAGCTTCCCTTTACGAGCAACAAGCATGATCGAGCTTTCCGGCGGACAAAAACAACGTGTGGCGATCGCGCGGGCTTTGGTCATGCGACCGAAAATCATGTTGTTTGATGAAGTGACATCGGCCCTAGACCCTGAACTTGTCGGTGAAGTGCTTGAAGTGATCAAGGGAATCGCCTCTGAAGGGGATATGGCCATGATATTAGTCACACACGAAATGGATTTTGCACGAGATGTGGCCGATCGTGTGATTTTCACGGATGGTGGTCAAATCGTGGAACAAGGAACGCCGGAAGAGATCTTTGGCAATTCCAAAAGTCCTCGATTGCAAATGTTCTTGAGCCGTTTTCGAAGGGGGTGATCCATGAGGGAAAATTGTACCGACTCATAAAGGAGGTTGATTGAGATGCCACTCAAACGAATGACTTCAGAATACTTCGGTCACACAACTGAGTACCGTTGATGAATTGGAAAACATTCAACTTCGTCAACCGAACGTGGAAGATGGGCGAAAGATCTGGAAACTCGTACGCGACACAGGTGTTCTGGATCTGAATTCCGCTTACAGCTATTTGCTTTTATGCAAATACTTTTCGGAAACGTGTGTAGTAGCCACTTCCGGGAATCAAATGGCAGGGTTTGTTTCCTCTTTTCGTCCCCCTTCAAGTCCGGATACGATTTTTGTCTGGCAAATCGCTGTTCATGATTCACACAGGGGAAAAGGCTTGGGAAAAGCTCTTTTACAAGAACTGCTTGCTCGGAAAGCGTGTAAGGACGTACGTTTTCTGGAAACTACGATCAGTCCGTCTAATACTCCATCCCAGTCTTTGTTTCGAGGGTTGGCAAGAGACCTGGGGACCGGATGTGAAGTGTCGGAGTGTTTTCAGGAAGACTTGTTCCCAGGGGGAACCCACGAAAAGGAGAAGTTGTTTCGCATTGGACCCATTCTGAAGCGAGAACGAGGAGGAGGTTACAAAGCATGAAGGTCATCGAAAATCGTCCGTCATCGTTGCAAGTGTTTGAAGAATTGGAGTCTGAAGTAAGGAGTTATTGCCGAAGTTTTCCCGCTTTGTTTGCAAAAGCGAACGGTTATCAGCTTTGGGACGTAGAGGGTAAGCAATATATCGATTTCTTTGCCGGTGCGGGAGCATTGAACTATGGGCACAATAACATGAGGATGAAAGAAAAACTGATCCAATATCTCATCAATGACGGGATTACTCATAGTCTCGATATGGCAACGAAGGCAAAAGAGATGTTCTTGCAACGATTCCACGAAGTGATCCTGAAACCGCGCGGCATGAATTACAAGGTGATGTTTCCTGGACCTACGGGAACCAACTCGGTGGAAAGCGCGTTGAAATTGGCGCGTAAAGTGACCGGCCGGGAAACGGTCATGAGTTTCACAAACGCTTTTCACGGGATGACCATCGGTTCTCTCTCCGTTTCCGGAAACAAGTTTAAGCGTAAAGGTGCGGGTATCCCTTTGCAAAACAGCGTGACGATGCCGTTTGATCGTTACTTTGGAGACGAGATCGATACAGTCTCGTTCATCGAACGGTTTCTCGAAGACAATGGTAGCGGCGTTTCTCTCCCGGCTGCCATTATCCTCGAGACCGTCCAGGGGGAGGGTGGCCTGCACGCGGCAAGCTTCCATTGGCTCAAGCGGATCCGGGACATTTGCGATCGGTGGAAGATCTTGTTGATCGTTGATGATATCCAGGTTGGATGTGGACGGACGGGCACGTTTTTCAGTTTTGAGCCCTCCGGGATTCAGCCGGATATCATCTGTCTCTCCAAATCGATCGGAGGTTACGGGTTGCCTATGGCTTTGACGTTGATCAGGCCGGAGATTGACATATGGGAGCCGGGCGAACACAATGGAACATTTCGAGGAAATAATTTAAGTTTTGTCACGGCAACCGAGGCACTCCGTTACTGGGAAACGGATGCGTTCAGTAAAGAGATTAAAGATAAGGGAGAGAAAATACGTCATTTCTTACATGACCTCGTACAAAACCATCCCGAGTTAGAAGGAGAAGTGCGCGGAAGAGGTCTCATTCAGGGAATTGCGTGTGGAGTGGAAGGAATGGCGGAAAATATTTGTGCGGCTGCTTTTGAACGGGGACTGATCATCGAAACGTCCGGACCCGAAAATGAAGTTGTCAAGCTGTTACCGCCTTTGATCATTGATGAAGCTGGACTGACTAAAGGGTTCGAAATTCTTGACGAGAGTATAAAGAAGTGTAAAACATCTTCCACTGAATGATTCAACGAGGAAAAATGCGTTCAAGCGAACGTCCTGAGGGAAGGAGATATGAAAAATGATTGTGCGAACACTTGAAGAGATTATCGACACGGAAAATAACGTAGTTGCTGATACGTGGAACAGTCGCCGCTTTCTGTTAAAGAAAGATGGTGTCGGTTTTTCCCTTCACGATACCATCATGCGTGCGGGAACGGAAACAACGATGTGGTATAAGAACCATATTGAAGCGGTGTATTGTATCGAAGGAGAAGGTGAGCTTGAAGACCTTTCGAATGGTAGGGTTTATTCCCTTAAGCCCGGAACCTTATATACTCTGAACGGTCACGAGAAACACCGTGTTCGTTCCAAGACTGATCTGCGGATGATTTGTGTGTTCAATCCACCATGTACAGGTCGCGAAGTTCACAACCAGGACGGTGCATACCCCTTGGTTGAGGAGGAATTATAATCATGCAAGGGATGGGTCCGCCTTCTGGCGGGCTTTTTAGTTACTGGCGATATCATATGAACAATCGCCAATCGAAGTTGGCTCGCTCGAGAATAGAAGTGGTAGACCAAGAAACATTATTGTAAAAATTTAAAATAAAAATTATAATTGGTGATAAAGGAACACTTTTGTATACATTTTTTATACCTACCATTCGGAAGGAGGGGTTGATCTGAAAGCGCTATCGAACTTTTTCACAATGATTGTACAACGATTTTTACCGGATCCGTTCGTCTTTGCGTTATTGTTAACTCTTATCTTGTTCGTTGCCGGAATCATTTTTACTCCTCATAGCACCTTGGAAATGGTTCAATTCTGGGGCAACGGTTTTTGGAATCTGCTCGCTTTCGCCATGCAAATGAGCCTTATTTTGGTCACAGGACATGCTTTGGCGAGTTCTCCTCTGGTGAAACGATGGCTTCAGCGTTTAGCCGGTGTGGCGAAGACACCGACGCAGGGTGTCATCCTTGTAACGTTAGGTTCAGCGGTCGCATGCTTGCTCAATTGGGGATTCGGTTTAATCGTCGGAGCTTTGTTTGCTAGAGAAGTGGCCAAACGGGTGAAAGGTTCCGATTATCGTCTCTTGATTGCAAGCGCCTACATTGGTTTTCTCACATGGCACGGAGGTTTTTCCGGGTCTGTACCGCTATTGGCGGCAACACCGGGCAACCCGATGCAGAAAACAGCAGGACTCATTCCGCTAACGCAAACGATCTTCACAGGCTTCAATTTGTTTATTACTGTTGCGTTGCTCATCGTTCTTCCGATTATGACGAAAATGATGATGCCGAAGCCCCATGAAGTAGTAAGTATTGATCCGCGTCTCTTGGTAGAAGAGGAATCGGCCCCGACGGAAGCGATTCCAGCGGAAAAGACGTTTGCCGTAAGAATGGAAAATAGCCGTATCTTGACACTCTTGATCGTCATCCTGGGATATTCATACCTCGTCTACTATTTTGCTACAAAAGGATTTAAAGTGGATGTCAACACCGTCAACCTCATCTTCTTCTTGACAGGGCTGCTTTTGCATGGAACACCGCTATCCTATATGCGTGCGGTAGCGAATGCTGCCAAAGGAACGGCGGGTATTCTCATCCAATTTCCGTTTTACGCGGGGATTCAGGGTATGATGGAGTCGTCGGGACTCGGCGGGATGATCACTAACGCTTTTATTTCGATTTCCAATCAGCATACGTTCCCTTTTCTCGCCTTTTTGAGTTCAGGATTAATCAATTTCTTCGTACCTTCCGGTGGAGGCCACTGGGTTGTACAAGGTCCCTTTATTATGCCCGCCGCAGCCAAGCTGGGGGTTGATCCGGGAGTAGCCGCGATGGCCATCGCATACGGAGAAGCGTGGATGAACATGGCTCAACCGTTCTGGGCTTTGCCGGCATTGGCGATCGCCGGACTTGGTGTTCGCGATATCATGGGCTACTGTGTAACGACACTGCTTGTATCCGGGGTTATATTCGCTGTGGGGTTGTCATTTTTCTAAGTTTCATCGCTGTCCACAATATGAACGAAGCATTCGCGATTGGAATGGTTGATCGGCAGTTAAAGGCAGCGAAAACAGATAAGAGTTGATCTTTTGTTCTTATCATGATAATATGAATAATGGTATATACAGCATGTATTGAAAATCTCCGTACTCTTTCTGTCGAAGTATGACACTTGTTAAGAATTTATCAATGAGCAGTTCTATTTGAGTTCTGTGAATGTTTTATGGAATAGAAATAGACCGCTACGTAGGGTTAACTGAAGGGCGGTCTTTTCGCGTTTTTCCAAAACAAATGGGTTCCATTGCTGGAATCTATTTCTGTGTAAGTTTACGATCGTTTGTCAAAAATAACATTAACTAAGAGACAGGTGGGGTTTCTCATGAAGCCATATCGAATTTTACTCTATTATAAATATGTCCACATCGAGAATCCGGCCGAGTTTGCCGAAGAGCACCTTAAGTTTTGCCAGGATCTAGGTTTGAAGGGCCGTATCTTGATTGCCGAAGAAGGGATTAATGGAACCGTTTCGGGAACCATTGAACAGACTCAGACCTATATGGATACGATGCATCAAGATCCTCGTTTTGCCGATATGTGGTTCAAGATTGATGAGGCAGACGGACATGCTTTCAAGAAAATGAAAGTGAAAGTTAAAAAAGAGATCGTCCGTTTAGATCTGGAAGAGGATATCGATCCGAATCAACTGTCGGGCAAACGCCTTTCACCCAAAGAGTTTTATGAGGCGTTGCAAAGAGATGATGTGATCGTCATCGACGGAAGGAACGATTACGAGTATGACATCGGCCATTTTCGCAATGCGATCCGTCCCGAAGTGAAGGCGTTTCGCGAATTTCCCGAGTGGATTCGCAAAAATCTCAGCCAGTATAAAGATAAAAAAATCCTGACGTATTGTACCGGTGGGATCCGTTGTGAAAAATTGTCCGGTTTTCTTCTGCGTGAAGGATTTAAAGATGTTTCCCAATTGGAAGGGGGAATTGTCACCTATGGCAAAGACCCTGAGGTAAGAGGAAAACTGTTTGATGGCAAATGCTACGTCTTCGATGAGAGAATTTCGGTTCCCATCAACCAGGAAGAAAACGTGATTGTAGGTAAGTGTTATCATTGTGGCAAACCGGAAGACCGATATATCAATTGTGCCTATGATATGTGCCATAAACAACATATCTGTTGTCCGGAATGTGAAGAAAAGTTTAAGGGATACTGCTCCGTTGAATGTGAGGAGCATGACCGAGCTCATGTGAAAGAAAAAGTAGTCACCCATGCTACAAGTGGCGCCATCAGAGGATAATAAGTTTCTTGTGCCGGGCGCTTTGCGCGTAATAGCAACTTTGGAGCTCGTCTCGCTTCCTTTGGAACGTTAAAGGGGCATATGCTTGGCGTGAAACAGCGACTTTGGAGGTCGTCTCGCAACAACTAAACATATTCCAAGCGAGACGGCCTCCACGGAGCATGAACGCCAAGCATATGCCCGCAATGACGACCTCCACGGAGCATGAGCGCAAAGCATACGCCCGCACACTACAGTTTTTCAAAAAAACCAACGTAAAGTGAATACGATCAGGAGAATGGCAGTTCTTACTGCCATTTTTCTTTGATTCCGTACTTTGCCCACATGATTCGATTCACTAGAAGTTTGAAAATTTTTAAGTTAGGGGATTGAAATGGTACGTACGGCAATATGGAAACAACCGGTACATCCATTTTCGTCGAAAAACAGAATATCTTCCATCCTCCTTGCGTTCGCGGGCATGATCGTTTTATCTTTCGGACATCCGATGTACGAAACCAACGATGACATGATTATGGTGAGCCTGTTATCAGGACAATACGGCCAACACGCACATCCCGATGGAGTATTTCTTTCCTTGCCGCTCAGTGAGCTTCTGTATGTTCTCTACCGCTTCAACATACATATACCATGGTACAGTCTTACGTTATATCTCGCCCAATGGATCGGATGTATCCTCGGATACCGGATGATTCTTTCACTTACGAAAGGTTTATTCCATAAACTTTTGATGATCCTTGTGTTTTTTAGCCTATACAGCTTTATTTTTTTAAGGCTGAACTTCGCGTCCACCAGTCTCTTTTTATGGTGTATGGCGTGCTTGTATCTCGCGTATCTGAATTTGACCAGACAACCTGCTGGCTGGCATTCGGTTCTACCCGGTTGTTTCTTGGGGTTCAGTTACCTGATTCGACCGGACATCATTTTTGTCGGCGTATGCTATTCGTTCCCGATCTGGTTCAGTTTTTTGCTGCCAAACATGAAGAAAAGATTTGTGTATATGATCGTTCCGCTCTTGCTTTTCGTCTCTTTGTCATCAGGTTTTGCGCATGTGATGCATGGCAGCGATGCATATAAACAATACGACAAGTTTAATTCTGTTCGCAGTAGCTTTATGGATACGGCCATGGGAGATTTTCATTCGGGAACGGAGGAGGCGTTGCGTAAGACAGGTTGGACACTCGATGATTACCGGATGGCCAAATTGTTGTGGATCCATGACGAAGATATCTTTAACAGCGAATCCTTTCAGACATTTTTGCAGAAGAATGCGGTGCCCTATGTATCGCTCTTCTCTCTCTCGAAAGGGATTTCCGCAATCAAAGGTACAATGGGATATGGATGGCTTCTGTTATGCGCACTGTTCATCATCATGGGATCAAATACTGTCGCTTACGAACTGCCCTTAGGAAAAGAGCGCCTCATCAGAAGGTTGTCCGTTCTTTCGTTCCTTATGATCATCATGGGGATTATGGTACTCGCGTGTATTCGTTTCCCCAATCGGGTGGCGATCCCATTATACATCGATCTTCTCGGCCTCATGGTACTGATGAAACCCTTGTTTACACAAAAAAACAAGGGGGCGATCGCGAAACGAATGACCTTTGTCGCCGGTTTGGTCATGATTCTTTTATCGCTGAACAATTATGGCAATCTTGAGCAGCAAGCCTATGTGCGAGAAATCAATAAGCGACATTTTGAAGACAGTATCCGTTTGTTGCAACAAGAGTATCGCGATCCGCTCTTTATCCATTTACGTATCAACTTGGTGGCGGACACGGCAAATCCTTTCAAAGAATTTGGCGATGTGCAGCATTACAACATGGTTCCGGCGAGTTGGGTGATCCGTTCGCCTTATTATTATGACAGCCTGCATCAATACGGCTTGTCTTCAGGTAAAGAAATCGTTCCGTTCAGCGTGAACAACAAGAATGCGATCTATATATTCTTTGAGTCAGGGGACTACTTTCAGTTTTCGTCTTTCTCGCGGTACTTCGAGAATCACTTGAATACGCATTACGCTTCACTGTATACAAACAAACGGTTACGGATCGAACCGGTTTTACATACAACCTTTCAAGATGGGGACGGTCATTCGCAGGGATGGGTTTTCTTTCAATTGAAAAAAGAAGACAAATAATTGTTCCATCAATCTTTTTATCTTTGTTCCATAGTGGCCGAATTGATACATGCTTTCCCTCCTTTGTGGAAAATCCTATTCACAAGGAGGGATTTTTCATGTCGGAAAAAATTGTAGCCGTTCGTAAGAATGAAGATGGTGACATCATCGCTGTTCAAACGGAAAGCGGACGCATCCTCGATTATGTCGGGCGCTTGCCGAAGCTAAAAGTGGCAACTTGGAGCATGTGGATGTCTTTCGTAAATACGGCAGGGACATACTTCGCTCAGAACCGGATGGCATCAAAGAGAACAATCTCGACAATCTGCCGCGTTTCTGAATGGGAGTGTGCGTTTTGTTTCAAACTATACGTGAAAATGAAGGCAAGGAAAGGGGCAAACCTCAATGAAACAGCAGATGATGGGACAAACGGGGCAACAACCTGTGATGATGACTCCGCCCGATGTCGTCACGACCAAAGATTATCTGTATCTCAGGGATCAACTGTCCTGGACTCTTTTGGCGATGAAAAAATGTGCCCACTATGCACAGGAATGCACAGACCCGCAAGTAAGGTCGGCAATTGATCGGGCAGGGCAAATGCACCAGCGGCATTACAACTTGCTTCTTAAACATTTGCAGACAAATAACACCCAGGCGATGATCCGTATGCCAAAGTCTCCACAGAATCAATAGGGGGGTTCTGCTATGCAGCAACAAAATCAGATTGGGAATCCGAAATCGGCGAATGAACCGCAAGTGAAAGGTCCACTCATGAATGATCGTGACCGCTTGAATGATGTCCTTGCCACGGAGAAGTATCTGACGGACAGTATCAATATCGCTGCACGGGAAGCGAGTCATGACACACTCCATCAGGACATCATGACGATCTTAAATGAAACACATCAGTGTGCGCGCGAAATGTTCAATATGATGTTTCAGAAAGGCTGGTACAATCTTGAAGCGGAAGAGCAACAAAAAATCGATCAGGCGTACCAGCAGTTTAGCAATTATTCCACCCAGTTTCCATATCCAACGATGATGCAGTAAACGAACAACCGGATTCATTCCGTGGATGAATCCGGTTTTTTCACCGCTCCGCATTTTTCCTAACGGTCTTTGGCTGATCCATTCTTTGTTTCGCAAGCTACATCGATTGAAGTTTTTTTATCGTCCATGTTTCATGCAAAGTGTTTCGGTTTAAAATTTCTTAAATACTACTAACCATTTGTTTGATTTTTGTAAAACTGTTTAGTAAAATATTTTATCAAATGAGGTTTAAAGAAGGGCGGAGATTCATGGAAAATTTGAAGCGGGATATAGGGCTCTTCGCGTTAACCATGACGGGATTGGGCTCTATTATCGGTTCAGGTTGGTTGTTCGGCGCATGGAAAGCGGCAAAAGTAGCCGGCCCCGCAGCGATCTATTCATGGATCATCGGGTGTCTGATCATTATTTGTATCGCTCTTTCCTATGCGGAGTTAGGAGGTATGTTTCCTGAGTCGGGAGGGATGGTGCGCTATCCCCAATACTCCCACGGTTCGTTTGTCGGGTTTATCGCTGGTTGGGCGAACTGGATTGCTATCGTCTCTGTGATTCCCATCGAAGCGGAAGCTTCCGTGCAGTATATGAGCTCATGGCCATGGGCGTGGGCGCAGGGGATGTATGATGGCCGTCATTTGACAATGTCAGGACTCGTCTTAGCATCATTATTGGTATTCGTTTATTTCTTTCTCAACTATTGGACGGTCGCATTGTTTGCGAAATCGAATACCATTGTCACAGTCATTAAATTTGTCGTTCCGCTATTGACAGTTGTAGGCATCTATATAGCCGGTTTTAAGACAAACAATTTCACGCAAGCTCCTGGTGGGTTCATGCCGGACGGGTGGTCAGGCGTTTTGACCGCGATTGCAACATCGGGTATCGTGTTCGCGTTTAACGGTTTTCAAACACCGATCAATCTTGCGGGAGAAGCGAAAAACCCGGGCCGCAATGTTCCTTTTGCTGTCGTATTATCTCTGCTTCTGGCAGGCGTGCTTTATTTCTTCCTTCAGTTCGTGTTCATCGGCAGCGTTCCTTCAAACCTGTTAGCGAACGGATGGGCTGGGTTACAGTTGAAGTCACCGTTTGCCGATCTGGCAATGATCCTTGGGGTCGGTTGGCTGGCGGTCGCTCTGTTCGCCGACGCCGTGATCTCGCCTTCGGGTACGGGGATCGTCTACACGGCTTCTACTGCAAGAATGATTTACGGAATGGAGAAGAATGGTTACTTTCCAAAGATTTTCGGAACCGTTCATCCGTTGTACAAGGTACCCCGTCCTGCCATGTGGTTAAACTTGGCGGTCTCATTTCTGTTCATGTATGTGTTCCGCGGATGGGGAGAGCTTGTGGAAGTCATATCGGTAGCGACGGTCGTCAGCTATATGGCGGGGCCCGTTACAGCGATGTCATTGCGCAAACTGGTTCCCCATTACCGTCGTCCTCTTAAAACAAAAGGTCTGGTTGTCATCGCTCCGATCGCCTTTATTGTTTCGTCGCTGATTTTGTATTGGTCCAGATGGCCATTAACTGGACAAGTATTGTTCGTCATGTTGATCGGCCTTCCCATTTATTTTTATTATGAAGCCAAGCGAGGAAAGGAAACTTTTTCACGCAATTTCAAAGCGGGTTTATGGCTCGTTTGCTACCTTCTTTACATGATGCTCATTTCCTATCTCGGCAGCGATCGATTTGGCGGACATAATGTCATCTCGTACGGTTGGGATATGGTAGTCGTTGCTGTCAGTGCTTTAGTGTTTTATATGTGGGCGATTCGTTCCGCTTACTTTACGGAACAATTGAAAGAAGCTGAAAGTCTGAATCAAGAAATGAAACACGAATAAGATTCAAATATTCTTATCATTCGGAGGGGTACAAGCCCCTCTTTTTCATTGAAACGATCAATGTCGATCAGGGAGAGGTCTAGTCCTCTCCCTTTTCCAAACGCTTTTGATCATTTCGGTATCTTACGAATGCAACGAAGCGGAGGGTGTTTCGTGTGGTAATTCAAGATTTTCTTGTTGCGAGCGTTCTTTCAGCATAGCTGTGGCGATCATCGTGATGATACAGTTGAAGATGATGTAAAGGCTAATCGCAGTTGAACTGCCGAAAGTGTGGAGTAAGTAGGCGGCAATCAATGGTGCCGGGCCGCCAGCGATGATGGAAGCGAGTTGATAACCGAGGGATGAACCGCTGTATCGTAACTTTGTTGGAAAGTTTTCCGCGATGAGAGCCGCTTGCGGGCCATAGAGCATATCGTGCGGGATCAAAGAAATGACAACGGCAAGGAAGACGAGAGCGGGAATTCGGGTGTTGAGAAGTCCGAAATACGGGAAGGCCCACAACAGTGTCGCGACAGCGCCGATCATATACATGCGCTTACGGCCGATGAAGTCTGACAAATAGCCGAAGAACGGTA
Source organism: Collibacillus ludicampi (assembly GCF_023705585.1). NCBI lineage: Bacteria > Bacillati > Bacillota > Bacilli > Caryophanales > Alicyclobacillaceae > Collibacillus > Collibacillus ludicampi. The sequence continues at coordinate 1,376,107 of NZ_BOQE01000001.1, read as the reverse complement.
CGCTTACGAGAGAAAGCAAGGAACCCACCAGCGTTGCGTTTACGAGGAATTGTCGGGACATATGAAGTTGTTGTGTTCCATAACTGATGACAAATGTGATAAAGATATAAAAAGGTGCCTGTTCCGCCATGCGCACAAATGCAGACAAAATGATCTCTTTCCAGTTATTCTTGATAACCTCTGCCACGGGTTGCCGCGCGACTGTCTTCTCTTCCAGGACTTTGCTGAACTGTGGGGTTTCGAGGACGTTCAAACGGATGAATAAGCCTATCGCAACGAGTACGATACTCAGTAAGAAGGGAATACGCCACCCCCATGAGTTGAAACTGTTTCCGGTTAGATTGATAAATAGTGTCACTAAACTTGAGGATAGGAGGAGCCCCAATCCTACACCTGTTTGCGGCCAACTGGCCATCAAGCCGCGCTTTCTCCTATTTCCCCATTCCATTGAAAGCAAGACGGAACCTCCCCATTCGCCCCCGACACCGATTCCTTGCAGTACACGCAGCACCGTAAGGAAGAAAGGAGCCCAGAAACCGATACTGTCATATGTGGGCATCAAACCAATGATCGTACTGCTGATTCCCATGAGCAGCAGCGTGATGATGAGAGTCGCTTTGCGTCCGATACGGTCGCCGTAATGTCCGAAAATCGCGGCTCCGATGGGACGAGCAACAAAACCGAGAAAAAATGTCGTGAATGATTGCAAGGTACCAACGTAGGGGTCAGACTGCGGGAAAAACAATTTTGGAAAGATCAACGCGGAAGCTGTACCATAAAGGAAAAAATCATACCATTCAATTGCTGTGCCGATCGTGCTGGCAATCGCGGCTTTTTTCGCTTGGCTCTTGTAGAGTGAAGAATCGAGTTGACCTGTTCTTTCATCATGTACCATACAATATCACCCCTCCCATAATCATTGAAATGATAAACATGGATGAACGATTGGATCAGCTATACGTTAAGTGCGGGGTCACTATTTTCAGGAAAAGCAAGTCACCTCCCCAAAGATTATGAAAGGGCTTTCATTTATCACCTTCTTTCTTTGGTCGATTGTCGACAAATGTAAGAGGATGCAGTAACCGACATGAACGTCAAGTGGCCATACGTTTATAGATTATACGGAAGAATGGTCAATTCTATTCTATTATAAACAAAATTTTCTGTCTACTCTGATTTCAGATGGATGAGGACGAAAAATCGCCCTCATGACAAAATGACAGGTAACGATGGGACTAGTGGGTAAATGGAATATTTCTGGCGCGTCTCCATTCCGTAACCACTTGGTGTAACGCCTCGGCCAACTCGTCAACGGATTGTTCCGTCGTGCTGGATCCCATTGATATGCGCAGGCTTTCCAATGCATGTTCCGTTGATTTATTCATGGCAAGGAGAACATAGGATGGTTCATGATTACCTGAACTGCAAGCGGAACCGCTGGAAGTGGCAAATCCCAGGCGATCCAGCTCAAGCATCAACGCTTGGCCTTCAATTTGATCTACACTGATATTGATTATATTTGGAAGGTGGTACTTGGTATCACCATTCATTTTAAGCCCGCTGATGGATGATTGAAGTTTGTCGAGCAAACGGGAACGCAATCGTTCAAGCCGTTCTTGTTCCCTCACCCTTTCCGTCATAGCCAATTCCGCCGCTTTCGCAAACCCCACAATACCTGCGACATTTTGTGTCGCCGGTCGGATGCCGCGTTCCTGTCCGCCTCCGTATACGAGCGGCGTCACACGGATTCCTTTTCGCATATAGAGAGCGGCAATCCCTTTCGGTCCACCCAACTTATGTGCGTTGATGGAAAGTAGATCGACATGAAGATCATTCACATCCACGGGGATTTTACCGAAACTTTGTATCGCGTCTGTATGGAAAATCACGTGTCTTTCATGTAACAAGGATCCGATTTCAGCGATCGGTTGTACCGTACCCGTCACATTATTTGCATGCATGATGCTTACCAAGATCGTTTCTGGACGGAGTTCACGTTCCAACTCTATGATCGAAACGCGTCCGTTTTCATCCACAGGCAGATAGGTCACTTCAAACCCTTCCCGTTCTAATGCGCGGGCCGCTTCCAGGACGGCTGGATGCTCGATTTGACTCACGATGATATGGTTCCCTTTTTTTTGTTGGCGCAAGTAGCGGGCAGTTCCTAGAACGGCGATGTTGTCAGATTCTGTCCCACTCCCGGTGAATATAATCTCTTTTGGGCGTGCGCCGATCGCATGCGCGACCGTCTCTCTGGCCTTTTCAACCGCTTCTTTGACGGTCAAGCCGAACTGGTGAAGACTGCTGGGATTGCCAAAAAGCGTGGTCAGAAAGGGCTCCATCTCTTCCAAGACTTCCCGCCGCAGTGGCGTTGTCGCTGCGTGATCGAAGTACCGTGAAACTTGCAAGGTTCACACCCCGTTTCAAAATGTCAATGATAAGTTTTGCGGTTCTCCTATCTATCATATCGCGAACCAAGAATTCTACGCGTCATCAGGTTACTTTAGGGCCATTATAGAGAGAGCTGCTCCTTAGTGTCAACGACAGATGGAAAAAATATGACTATTATGTGACTTTACAGGTGTATTGACAGGTGATAGGTCTCTCTATGATAATAGAAAGCAAATTGACGGAAAGAAGGATTCTATCATGTCGAGATTGATCCAAACCGATTACGTGGTTGTCGGTTCGGGGATTGCCGGTTTGACGGTAAGTTTGTTTGCCTCCCGCTATGGAAGGGTTTCTCTCGTTACTAAAGATCGAATCGGCGACGGTAACAGCCGGTTTGCACAGGGAGGAATCGCGGCCGCAATCGGTAACGATGATAGCCCGGACTTGCATAGAGACGATACACTTCGTACCGGTTCCGGACTCTCTGACTACTCGGCAGTGGACACGCTTGTACATGCCGCGCCGGACATGATCCGGCTTCTTGTGGATTTGGGAGTTCCTTTCGATCGGGACAAAACGGGGGAACTTGTTTTAGGTAGAGAAGGAGCGCATGGGAAAAACAGAATCGTCCATGCCGGCGGCGATGCTACGGGAAAGGCGATTGTCGATGTACTCGCTAAACATGTGCTCACATCGCCACGGATCGACATTTTCGAGCATTGTTATGCAGCGGAATTGATCGTGGTTGACGGGGAATGTCAAGGACTCGTTGCGGTTGACCATGAATTAGGCCCTCTTTATTTTCAAGGGAAGACTGTCGTTTTGGCGAATGGCGGTCTCGGACAATTATACCGTTACACGACGAACGATCCAGGGATCTATGGCAGCGGATATGCGATGGCTTACCAGGCGGGAGCGGAACTTCAGGATATGGAGTTTGTGCAATTTCATCCCACTGCTTTGAAAGTAGATACGAATCCTATGCCATTGATCTCGGAAGCGGTTCGCGGTGAAGGTGCTGTACTTGTTAACAGCGCGGGCGAAGCCTTCATGGGACGCTATCATCCATGGAAGGATTTAGCTTCCCGTGATATCGTTGCCAGAGCGATTTTTACGGAATACAATGCCGGGAAAAACGTTTATCTCGATGCTCGCTCGATCTCTCATTTTGCGAAACGCTTTCCGACTATTACGCAACTTTGCAAAAAACACGGAATCGATCCCGCGCGCGATTTGATACCGGTTGTGCCGGCGGCCCACTATACGATGGGGGGAATCAAAACCGATACGAACGGGCGTACGACTCTGCCGCGATTGTTTGCCGTTGGAGAAGTCGCGTCCTCGGGCGTTCACGGTGCGAATCGCTTGGCGAGCAATTCGTTGCTTGAAGGGGCCGCTTTTGCCAGACGTACGGCTGAGGCGTTGGCAGAGGTACGATCGCTTGAGAAAGCGCATGAACCTTCCTTCTCAAGCGAATATATAGCGAATCTGTCCGTGCAGCCGACTGCATCCCTGCTTGCTCGCGTTCAAAGCTTGATGTGGGAAGAGGTTGGACTGATTCGTGAGGGCAGACGTTTACAGGAAGCATGCGGCAAAATTGAAGAGTGGCTGGAAGAGGCGAAAACGCTTGCAGACCGCAATCTTCTCGTATCGGCTTTGTTGGTGGCGAGAGCAGCTTTGTGGCGTCGTGAAAGTCGAGGCTCGCATTTTCGCAGCGACTATCCTGAAGAGAATAATGAGCAGCAACGCCATTCGCTGCAAGTAAAAAGTGACCAATTTGTTTTTTCTGCATAGTCACCTAAGCACTGGTTTTCAAGATAGCCCTCCATGCCGCAAGCGGCGCCATCAGAGGATGAAAAGTGACATTGGGTGGGCGTAATGCTTTGGGTGAGACAGCGACTTTGGAGGTCGTCTCGCGACATCTGAACATTGTTCCGTGCGAGACGACCTCCACGGAGCGCGAACGCAAAGCATACGCCCGCCAAACTACACATTGTCAAGATAGCTATGACCACTGCTCTATGATAGGGGGAATAAAAACAATGAATCTTGAATCTCAATGCGCGCTTGACGGAATTGTAACAGCGGATGATCTTGCGATTTCATCGGAAGAACTCGATCAGCGAATTGCCGACGCCAAGAAAGAATTGGGCCATCGATTGACCATTCTCGGTCATCACTATCAAAGAGACGATGTGATTCGTTTCGCAGACTATCGTGGAGATTCTCTTCAATTGGCGCGCATTGCGGCCGATTTGAAGGAAAGTGAGTATGTCGTTTTCTGCGGTGTTCATTTCATGGCGGAAACGACGGATATTCTCACGGGGGATGATCAAATCGTCATCCTGCCTGATATGAACGCGGGTTGTTCCATGGCGGATATGGCCGACCTCGAAGAAGTTGAGGAATGCTGGGATGTGCTGACTTCCCTCTATGGAGATACGATCATCCCGGTCACGTATGTGAATTCGACGGCAGCAATCAAAGCGTTTGTGGGTCAACATGGCGGGCTGACCGTTACATCTTCGAATGCGGAACGGATTCTCACTTATGCTTTCAACCAGAAAGCGAAAGTTCTCTTTTTGCCGGATCAACATTTGGGACGCAATACAGGAGTGAAATTGGGAATTCCTTTAAGCCAGATGTGCGTATATGATCCAAAGCGAATGGAACTTGAATTTCCTCATGGGCAAGAAGAGCCTCGTATGATCTTATGGAAAGGTCATTGTTCCGTTCATCAAAAATTTGAACCGAAGCATGTCCATCAGGTACGGGAACAGTATCCAGATATTCGTGTGATCGTACATCCGGAATGTATGTACGAAACCGTTCAACTCGCGGACGAAGCGGGTTCCACTGATTATATCATTAAAGCGATCCGTAAGGCGCCCGCAGGGACGAAATGGGCGATTGGAACGGAACACAATCTTGTGAATCGATTGGCGCAGGAACATCCGGAGCAATTTATTATCTCACTGAATTCGATGATATGCCCTTGTTTGACGATGAATCGGATTGACCGGCCTCATTTGTTGCGTTCTCTTGAAAATTTGGTGAATGGGAAAGAGGAAAATGTCATTCGCGTAGACCGTGAAACGGCACAGTGGGCGAAGGTCGCCATTGATCGTATGCTTTCCCTATCGTAAACGTGATTTTTCTACGAGGAGGGAGTTTGGTGTCTTCGGAACGCAGGAAAAAGTTGCTCGAACTTTTAAGGTCTATAGACGAACCATTGTCTGGCTCCCAGCTTGCAGAGCGTGTAGGTGTCAGCCGTCAGACCATCGTACAAGATATTGCGTTCCTGCGCAAGGACGGACATGAGATTGTCAGTACGACGCACGGTTATGTATGTACCGAGAGCCCGCAAGAATGGCGAGAAGTACTGGGAATCATTCATACTCCCGAACAGTTGAGACGGGAGCTGGAAATTCTTGTGGCCCATCATGTTCGTGTTGAGGATGTTTTTATCGATCACCCCATTTATGGAAGAATAAGAGGGTTTCTTGGGATCTCCACACCTAAAGACGTGAAGAATTTTGTCGAAAAATGGGACAGGGCATCGATCCCGTTATTCTCGGAAGTCTCGGGTGGCCTGCATTATCATACGGTGAGCTCTGAGGATCCGGAAAATATTGCGGATGCCAAGAAAGCATTGCAGAAGGAAGGTTTTACGCTTGTAGAATATAGGGGGGAATAATTTGCCAGATCGGAAGTTTTCCTCCCAAATAGTCATGACGATCGGATGAATATTTGGCTGCCTGGTGATCGGGTATCATCGGGCAGTTTTTTTCGACGAGCGGTTGTCTTGTTGATTTCTGAAAGTAAAGTAACATCTACTCGGCTCGTAATAGTGACTTTGATTGTCATTTCGCATCTTTGGAACGCTAAAGGTGTATTTGTTTTGCGTGAAATAGCGGTTTTGCAGGTAATCTCGCAATATTGGATCGTATTTCATGCGAGACGATGACCTCCACGGAACATGAACGCAAAGCATACGCCCAGTAAGACGGTCTTCACGAAACACGAGCGTGATGCAGATCTTGTTTTTGTACTTGTTGATTTCGCCTTCGCGCTGAGTAATGACAATAGCAAATGCAGTCGTTTTTCATCGAATCGTCGAATCATTTGATGAATACTATCGAATTTTGTCCCTCTTTTGACCCCCGATCTTTTTGTATATTCGATGTTCCCCCCATCAAAAATGCTTCCTTACACTAAAATCGGCCGTTATAAGCCAAATTACAGCTTTTCCTTTGTATCAGTCATAGCAAGTCTGTTTTGTTCTAACGAGAGATGAAAAAATATCACTTCATATGAATTTATCTTATATAATCATCACTATTGAGATTTATTCTTATAATTTCTTAATTAGTCTTAAATAGTCATAAATAAGCGAACGAGAGAAGGTTTACTAGCCGCAAATTCATATGATCTCTTATTTATTCATAAAAAATATGATAAATTATTATAATGTGAGTTAAAGTCTTATCTTAGCTTACATTTTCGTAAATATTCATAGATTATAATGAAGGAGAGGGTCTAGGTGAGGTGGGATTCTTACTTAATCATACTATTTCTTATCAATTCATATTTTATATGATCAATTAAAACTGGATCATATATTTTCATATAACTTCTTATGTATTCTTATATTTTTGGTCTGCTTATGTCGAACAAAAAGAAGGAACTCAGATTTTCGTACAAGGTCATACTTTTTCTTATTTCATCATTCTTTTTGAGAAAAGATACGAAGAAATAGGATGCAGTCATTATAAAACTCTCCCTTAAAACGAAAAATTTAGGTAGAATAGGTATACAAACTTGTACATAGGAGTTGAGAATATGGCGAAACGACCGATTTATGTTGGACTCGATGCCGGATATGGTTATACAAAGGTGAGTTCAAGCGTGAAAAAACCGCAGGCGTTTCCTTCTGTTGCGGAGAAAGCGCCGAAAGATACATTAAAAGGAATGCAATCACTTTTCTCAAAGATCAAAACGGCAAATGTGGATGTTCTTGACAGCTTGCATGTATCAATATCTGAAAACGCGTTGCCTTCCGTTGAATGGGTGGTTGGATCCAAAGCTTTACGCTCCGGTTTAAGTCGGGTTGACTATGTTTTAACGGAGAATAAGGTTGATGATCCCAAGTTCCGCGCTTTGTTAGCGACAGCCCTTGCGATCGCTACACCGGATGTGAGCGGCGAGTATGAAGTCAACCTGTGCACAGGATTGGCCGTTTCTTATTTTGCCGAACAACAAGGACCTCTGACGGAAAGCTTGCAGAACCGCGTCTTCGAGGTCGCTTATCACGAAGGGCCGTATAAAGGTGTAGAGAAAAGAATTCGCATCAAAAACGTGCTCGTTGCTCCTCAGGGACTCGGCGTGGTTCTGGGCATGCTCCTGGAACAAGGAAAGAGCATGGATGATGTGGAAAACGGGCTGGTAGCCATCCTCGACATCGGTATGAAGACCACCGACTATGCGGTGTTCGAAGGTTATGAGCCAGTACCGGCGATGAGTGACGGCATCACTGATCTTGGAATGAACCGGATCACGCAAGCGATCCGTAATACAAACCGCAAATTAACGAACGCGCAGGCAGATGAATTGGCTTGGACGGGCAAGACGACAGGGATGCGTGCGGATGAAGAGTTGATGTCAGAACTGGAATCTCTCAAACAAGATTTGGCAACTGCCATTGCTAATGAAGTGTTTGTACAGGCATGGAATGAAAACCTGAGTCAATTCGATAAGGTATATATTACCGGTGGAGGCGGTGAAGTATTATTCCCATATCTGAAAGCGTATGGTCCAAATATTGAATTAACCAACAAAAAGGTGCATGCACGTTTCGGCAATTCACAAGGATTCTTGAATATTGCACGATATATTTTCGGGGAAGAAGCAGACGAAGCGGCAGCAGGTAAAACGGAGGCATAAGTATGTCTGAATCTGGATTGCGCCGGATCACTTTCAGCCTGGATGAAGTGGAAGATGCTGATATTCTTGAGAGAATCGGCAATGCGCGCAACCGATCTCACGTCATCCGCGAACTGCTGAAACGGGGCATGGAAGCGGAACAAATGATGATCCAAATGCAGGATTTACTTCGTTTTATACCGCAGGAATGGATGGATCGCTGGAAAAGTCAAGATCCTGTTCTATTACCGAAAACCACCGCAAAAACGACACCATCCACAACAACACAAAAACGGACTCAAGTACGCAGCAAAGAACCCGTGCTTCCCAGCCGTGAAAGTTTGCTCGAACAGATTCGGAATTTTGGCCGGAAGTGACGAATTTTGACGGAAAGGGAATACTCATAGTTATTCCCTGGGGAATATCCTGACTTCCGTGATCCGCCGGAAGGATGTACAATGAACTGCAAACGGAAACTGTCTTCACAGAAAGAAAAAGCAAGAGGTTGCGAGACGTAACCTCTTGCTTTTTTAATATCTGGCTTTCTGATTCATTCGTGGGTTCATATGGGAGGTAAACTTTCAAAGATAGCCACTCATGTTACGAGCGGCGCCATCAAGTTGAAAGGTGTCTTTGGGTAGGCGTACTGCTTTGCGCGTCATAGCGACTTTGAAGGTCGTCTCGTTCCTTTTAAATAGATAAAGGGCATTTGATTGGCGTGAAAAAGCGACCTCCACGGAGCATGAACGCCAATCATATGCCCGCTGAGTCGACCTTTAGGGAACATGAGCGCGATACATATACCCGCTGAGACACCTTCAAGGAGCGTGAATGCCAAGCATATGTCTCAAAGACGACCTTCATTGAACCCAAGCGCAAAACGATATATCCACTCAAGCGCTAGTTTCCTAGACAGTTTAAAAATTGTTCTGCGATCACGCGGTGGCCGGCAAGGTTGGGATGGATGGGATATTCAATTCCGTGAGTTCCATGTTGCCCTGCGATCCCGGAAGAGTATCCTTGAATCAAAACGGATTCGCGCCCGAGAAAGGCTTCATTTACAGGTACGATTCGAGTGTAAGCGGCTTGAGCGGCCGGAATGATGACTTGCTGATTATAAAGGGAAACAGCTTCCACTGCGATTGGGGAATTCGGGAAAGGATTGTATAACGTGCCGACTAAGATAGGGGATCTTGTATGTCGATGAATGACTTGCAGTGTACGAGTGAATATCTGTTGCGACATTTGAATGACTTTAGGAAGAACGCGCTTTCCCTTTGAGAGCAAAAGGGGCAGGGAATCAATCAAATCATTGCCTCCAATATAAACGATAATGAAGGAAGAGGAAGGGAGAAGCGCCATCCCATCACCGCTTGCAAGCATCTCCAGAAGGCCGAAGGTGTTCAATCCCGGTATGCTCAGATTGATAGCTTGTACGGGATGGTTGCGAGATGATGATAACCTTTTTTGTATGACCGAGATGAAGTTACATGCAATAGGGACGCCATATCCTGCAGGTACAGAATCACCGTACGTGACGAAAAAAGCCATGTGACTTCCGCCTCTCCAGTTGATACGTAATATTCTATGCAGAAGGTGAGCAAGCTGTATAGTCGTATGTATCACTTATTAATCGATCGGAAGCTCCTGGGCTTCTATCCGGTGCGTCGAGCGAGTGTATGCCATAGGATGATAAAGGAATTGTAACGCCACATTATGAGATGGGAGGTTTGTTCTGTGGCGAAGAAGAGGAAAAACACAGAAAACAAGAAGGCTACATCCGCACAGACGCAACAATCAGGAGCATCGGGTTCCCAAGTGGGCGGGGTGGATTTACTCAAAGAACGCTTAAAGAATGTGAATAAAGGTAGTTTATTCGATATGATCAATAAAGTGAAAAATACAACACCTGAGCAATGGAAGGATCCTGAAAACGTGAAAAATATGGCGAAAAGTTTCGCCGAAAAATTCAAAATCCCGGTCAGTGAAGAGCGCTTGAACGCCTTTGTAAAGGCGTACAAGGATGCGACCAAAGGTGGGGAACCTACTGCCAATGTTGATGAGCTTGTGAAGAAATACGGTAAAGGCAAAGTCGATGACCAGATGCTAAAAGAAATGAAAAAAATGGTGAATCCAAAAGATTGATATCACGCCCGTTGTCAGCCGTTTGAATCACGGTCAGATGAAGGCCGTACACCTTGTAAACTAGTGCTTGTGTGGATGTATCGCTTTGCGCTTGGGTTCGATGAAGGTCGTCCCGCCCGGATTCTTAATAGAGGTTGCGGAACGACCTTCCACTCACCTCTGCGCTGCAAAGCGATACAACCCACCCAAAAGTCACTCTGTTGCTTATGGCTGCTTTAAATCTCTCTTCCTGCACAATAAACTTTTCATCCTCTAATGGCGCTGCTTGCGGCAGGGGTGGCTATCATGAAAACACAGAAAGGGTTCCGTTTGACTCGGAACCCTTTCGTCATGGACATATAGTTCGTAAACATCCAAAAAACCGATGGTTCATCCATCGGTCAAAGCATGAACAAGTCCCTATCAGCAGGGTAAATAAGAAGGGGAACCTTACCTCTCATCTCCGTCCGGTTTCTTCAATAGAGAGGAACCAAGCGGTGTGTTCATTAGGGTCAATAAAATCGTCGTCCAATCACCCGTCGAGAGGTTTTTCCCTTTGCTCTGCATAAGTTTCTGTAACAGTCCCGTTTCATGCAAGGAATTAGCGCTGCTAAACAGGGTATCCAAGATGGAATCGGCCTTTTGGATATATTTAAGGCAATTCTTGCACAGATTGCGTAAATTCGAGATGGATCTCATGGAGTCTTGAACGAACGTAGGCGAATTGGGATTGGGCAGCTGTAGAGTCAGGGGAGCGGACTTTGGTGTTTTTTTGGCGCCCTTCGCTTTGGATGAGTTGCCTTTCTTTTTGCCTCCATTTTTCGTTTTGACAGGCAGGGCCGCTTTCACAAGTTGAAAGTCTTCCCTTGTTCTTTTGTTACGTCGGGAACTCATGAGGTTCACCCCCTCGCAAGGTATCATGAGCGATCGTATTCCAAGTCCGTGCGATACTCTCCTTTGTATCGTATGGGATTGGATGTCAACCTGTGTGGGATTCAACCAGAGTTGGGCATACTAGCATTGACATGTAGCGAAAAAGGGGGGACACGAATGAATGATTCGATGTACGCAAAGCACGGAGGTATTCATTTCATTAAAAAAAGGAGCGAGCGTGAAATCAACTCTTTTGTTTCCAAGTTGCCTGCGGAAAAAAAAGACAGTTTATTTGAAGTGCTTGATCAATTGAGTCAGGCGGGGTTCATCCAAATTGTGAACGACGGGAAATTTGCCGATGGCGATGGCAAACTTGAAGGAAGTGACGAATGCTGATGATGAAGAAAGGCCGTCCCGTGAGAAGGACGGCCTGATTGCTGGCTAGAAACTAGGATCATCTGACGTTTTGAGTACGTATTCTCGTCCAAAGATTGTCAAGCGCTGTTCACAAATGACGAGGTCAGGAAGCTCTTTGTGGTTTTCAAGATCAACGGATGAATGGACCAGATGGTCGTTGATTGCAGGGGCGTTGTCCATATATGTTAGGGTCAACTCATCAAGATTTTCATGGCTTGCATATGGCGGCGGATCCTGACGGTTGCTTTGAAGTTGGATTTCCGCAGTGGCAGCCGTGTCAGTCATCAGAGGATGAGGGTTCATAAGAAAAGAGTGAATCAAGTGACGCAAGACCTCGCTTTTAGACATATTGAGTTCACGGCAGCGAGCCACAAACTTTCGTTTGACATCATCCGAAACCGTCGTTCGTAATGTAGAAGGTCTCATCAAGCTCCCCCTTTCCGTGAATCGTTATACAGAGAATTCTCCGCGAACAGTAGTCGAATCCTTCAGACAATTTGTCGTCGTGTGACAACCTTTGTCATATCATAAAAAAGCTGCTTGGGTCGGTGTATTCGTTTAACTTCTCCATGCTTCCGTCTTCTGTTGTCGTTATATCTGGGAAGAATACATAAAAAAAGACCCGTTCACTCTATGTGAATCGGGTCCGGGGATTTTAGCGAACGTTTTTGAGGAATGATTCCAAACGATCCATCGCTTTCTCTAGGTTTGCCATCGAAGTCGCGTAAGAGATCCGAATGTTATTCGGTGCTCCAAATCCGCTGCCGGGAACCAACGCGATCTTCGACTCGGTGAGCAGAAGTTCGGCTAACGTATCCGAGGAGTCGATCGTTTGCCCGTTATAACTTTTACCCAGGATATCAGCGATATTTGGAAATGCGTAAAACGCGCCTTGGGGTTCGATACAACGAATCAGTGGCATCTCTTCCAATCGCCTGAGCACAAAGTCACGGCGGCGGCGGAATTCTGTTACCATTTCAGGATCAAAGCTGTTGAGGGCAGCAATCGCAGCCTTCTGTGAAATAGAGACAGGATTGGATGTCGTCTGGCTTTGAAAACTGGTCATCGCCTTGATGATCGCACGATCACCGGCCACATATCCCATGCGCCACCCCGTCATGGAAAACGCTTTGGAGAAACCGTTGACTAACAACGTCCGCTTCTTCATACCTTCAGAAACTGCTGCGGATGACAGGTGTTCGGCATCGTACAGGAGTTTCTCATAAATCTCGTCTGAGATCACATAAAACTCATGCTGTTCGATAACTTTAGCCAGTGCGCGGATCTCGTCGGGCGAATAAACGGCGCCGGTTGGGTTGGAAGGCGTATTGAGAACGAGTGCTTTCGTTTTCTCAGTGATGGCGGCGGAGAGCATTTCGGGTGTCACCTTGAATCCAGTGGATTCGTCCGTTTCAACGATGACAGGAACACCGCCGACAAGTCGGATCATTTCCGGATAGCTCACCCAATAAGGCGCCGGAACGATGACTTCATCACCAGGGTTGATGATTGCGACAAAAATGTTGTATAGAGAATGTTTACCGCCGGAAGACACGATAATTTCATCGGGAGAATACGTGACACCATTTTCCCGTTCCAGTTTCTCGGCGATCGCCTTGCGGAGTTCGACTATACCCGGTACGGCCGTATATTTGGTAAATCCGCAGTAAATCGCTTCGACGGCTGCATCGCAAGCTGGTTTCGGCGTGTTGAAGTCAGGCTCGCCAACACTTAAGTTGATCACGTCTACTCCTTCGGCAATCATCTGTTTCGTTTTCGTATCGATCGCAAGCGTAGGGGAAGGAGCGATTTCCTTGACCCGGTTAGAAAGTCCGAATGGCATTGAGTTTCCCTCCATAGCTTCATATTGATCTAAACATACGCCAAAAAAGGAAAGCAAGTCAACAGCAAAGAGCCACGGAATGCATCCGTGGTCCTATGTGTGAACGCGTAGACTGTATCTTTCTACAGTGATGAATACTAAATCAACTTTGAAATTGAGTGCTTGGGTAGGTTTATCACATTGCGCATGAGAAAATTTTCATCCTCAGCTGACACTGAATGCGGCCAGGGGTACAACCTTTTCTTCGTATAATGATGCGTCAAGAATGGAGACGCGTCAGGGATTTTCTTTTCCGCCTGTGAGGTAGTCCCACACTTTATGCAGAGTTGAACTGCCTTCTCCTAGTTTTTTTCGCAGCTTCCCCGGGAGGGATGCCGGGTGTTCCGAACATTCTTCGGTAGGCTCCGTACCGGCCACGAAGTACTCAAGATGTTGGGATGGGCAGTTGGGTGTAGCCAGTTGACCCGTGGTGGGATCAATCGCTACTTGGATGACTCCCTCAGGCTTCTGGAAATCTGTTTTCTCTTGGCGGGCCAACGCCTGTTTCATAAATTCAGCCCAGATTGGGGCTGCGAGATGCGATTCTTCTTGCGAGAGCAACCGATCCTTATCGTATCCAATCCATACGACGGTCACCAGGTCGGGTGTATAGCCGATCATCCAGGCATCCGTATCGGTTGTACCTGTCTTTCCCGCAACGGGGCGATCGATCATTTTTGCGACTCGATAAGCGGTTCCTCCCGGTTCGAAAACGCCTTTCATCAAATCGGAAAGGATAAACGTAAGTTTCGGGTCTGCTACTTGTTCCGGAGTGCTCTGAAACTGGTAAACATTTTTATTATAAGCATTCTCAATGGATGAAACGGCATGAATCTGCACCTTTTGCCCACCGTTCGCCAAGGCCGAATAGGCCCGCGCCATTTCAAGAGGAGAAACGGGAAAAGCACCGAGAGCAAGTGATGGATATGGCTGCAACGGGCTCTCGATTCCCAGTTTTCTAGCCTCTTCCACTACTTTATCAGGGCCTACGTCCATGTTCGTCGTAACTGCATACACGTTGTCGGAACGTGAGATCGCGGTTCGCATATCGATGAAATCATGGACGTATTGATCCGCAAAGTTTTTGACTTCGTACGTTTTTTCGCCATCCGCTCCATATTTGATCGTCGTCGGTTCGCTTTTGATGCGTGTGGCGGGGGTATAACCATTGTTGAGAGCTGTCAGATAGAGTATCGGCTTGAACGATGATCCTGGTTGCCTTTTAGCCAGCACGTGATTGAAACCAGGATCTTTAAAATGACGCCCTCCCACCATCGCTTTCAAGGCCCCCGTTTTCGGATCAATCGCCACAAGGGCAACCTCTAGATCTCCTCTCGGCATATATTTGGCCACCGCGTCCTCCGCCAATTTTTGCATGTTGGGATCCAGAGTGGTATGGATTTTATACCCGCCTAGAGCCAGTTCGTTATCCTGCAGGCCAAGCGCGTTTTTTGCTTCAGTGGCGGCCAAATTGGTGAAATGCGGTGCGTTGGCATTCAATGAATGCTTTGTCGCATATTTCAGAGGTTCATGATACGCGTCATCCGCTTGTTGTTTCGTGATATATCCTTGTTTGACCATCGCATCGAGAACGATTCGTTGCCGTTCTTTCGCTCCTTTTTCATTCTGAAAAGGTGAAAGGCTGCTCGGACTATTCGGGAGACCCGCGAGCATCGCCGATTCCGCGAGATCCAAATCCTGCACGGATTTTCCGAAGTACGTCTGCGCCGCAGCTTCGACTCCGTATGCTCCTTCCCCATAATAGATAATGTTCAAATATTGATCGAGAATCTGATCCTTCGAATAATTGATTTCCAACTGCATGGTCCGGACGGCTTCCTTGAGCTTGCGTGTGAAGGTTCGATCATCAGAGAAGTAAAGTTTTTTTGCTAGTTGTTGGGTAATCGTTGAACCACCTTCAACGATGCGCCCTTCTTTGAAGTTCACATAAAGAGCCCTGGCGATACTCGTTAAATTAAATCCGTGATGGGAATAAAATTGGTCGTCCTCCACAGCGATCGTAGCTTCACGCAAATAAAGGGGAATTTCTTGCAATGGAACCTTCAAGCGGTTCTGTCCACCTCTAAACAGATCGGTCAGGACTGTTCCGTCATCAGCGATTACGGTCGAGGTGTTGGCTACGTTACTGGGAGGCAGCGGTGCATATCGCAAGTAGAGATAAAAAAGACTGCCGGCTGCCATAGAAATAAGGAAAACCAGCGAGAAAAAGGCGAAGATGAACCCGCCTCTCCTCCTGCGCCGTTGTACTCTGCTGGGATAGGCTGTTGGTGGAGTTCCATGCAGTGTGTCACTTGAGAGATCGGATGACTTTGTGGATATGGGCATACGCATCCCTCTTTCGTAGCAAGCTCGTCTACTTTCCAGTATGTACATGATTGGGGAGAGATAAACTTTGTAAGTGAATGGAGGAAAGGGGTTTATTTTCTGACCAGTTCTGGTATAATACGTAGCGAATTTTGCGAGATTTTTTAGAGGAAAGGGGACACCCTCCCATGGATCTATGGTATACGGAAAAACAAACAGAGAATTTCGGAATAACAGCGAAAATCAAAGAAACGTTACATACGGAAAAATCCGAGTTTCAGGATATCGCCATGCTGGATACGCTCCAATGGGGAAAGATGCTCGTCTTGGACGGCATGGTGATGACCACAGATAAAGATGAATTCGTTTATCACGAAATGATCGCACATGTCGCGCTGAACACACACCCGAATCCGAAAAAGGTTTTGGTCGTCGGCGGAGGAGACGGCGGCGCGATCCGTGAAATCGTGAAACACCCGTCCGTTGAAAAAGCGGTACTCGCGGAAATTGACGGTCGTGTGATCGAAGTTTCGAAACAGTACCTGCCGCAAATCGCGAGCGAATTGACAGGCAATCCGCGCGTCGATGTTCAAGTGATCGACGGCATCAAGCATGTTCAGGAGAATAAAAACGAATATGACGTGATCCTCGTGGATTCCACAGAACCTGTAGGTCCGGCGGTGGGGTTGTTTGCCCGCGACTTCTACCAGGCGATTTTTGAAGCGTTGAAAGAGGACGGCATCATGGTGGCACAAACGGAATCCCCATGGTTCAATCAGGAGTTGATTCGCCGCGTGTATAAAGATATCGCTGCGATTTTTCCTGTCACTCGCTTGTATACCGTATCGATCCCCACGTATCCATCGGGCCTTTGGAGCTTCACGATGGGATCGAAAAAATATGATCCATTACATGTTGATGAAGCGAAACTGTTTGATCCGCCGAATACGAAGTATTATAGCCCAAGCATCCATAAATCGATCTTCCGCTTACCTAAATTTGTTGAGGAGCTGTTGAAGTAATGGCTTTCCACCCGATGAAGTTTGATCCGGCGTATAACGGCGGCGAATTTATTGGCGCGACGCAAGATTATGAAGCGGCTCAGGCTGTGATTTACGGAATGCCCATGGATTGGACGGTTTCTTTTCGCGCCGGTACGCGCTTAGGCCCCACCCGCGTGCGTGAAGTTTCCATCGGTCTGGAGGAATATAGCCCTTATCTGGATAAGCTTTTGGAAGATGTCAAATACTTCGATGCGGGAGATATTCCTCTTCCATTCGGCAATCCGTCCCGATCGATTGAAATGATTGCGGAATATGTGGGTCGTATCGTGAAGGATGGAAAGTTTCCTCTTGGCATCGGCGGAGAACACCTGGTATCCTGGGGACCGATCCAAGCGGTCGCAAAAAAATACGAGAACCTCGCGCTCATTCATATCGATGCGCACGCCGACTTGCGTGAACATTACGAAGGCGAACCTTATTCCCACGCATCCGTGATCCGCAAGGCTTGCGATATCATCGGCGCGAAAAACGTATACCAATTCGGGATCCGTTCGGGTACGAAGGAAGAGTTTCAGTGGGCGCGCGCCAACACGAACTTCTATCCTTTTACGGTTCTTGAACCGTTGAAACAAGTCCTGCCAGAATTGCAGGGGCGTCCCGTCTATGTCACCATCGACATCGATGTCGTTGATCCGGCATTTGCCCCCGGTACCGGTACAGCGGAACCCGGCGGAATCACCTCTCTTGAATTGTTGCAGTCCATCCATGAGATGGCTAAATCGGGTATCCACGTGGTCGGACTTGACTTGGTCGAAGTTTCACCGGGGATCGATCCTACGGAACAAACACAGATTCTCGCATCCAAAGTGATCCGTGAAGTGCTTCTCGGACTCGTGAAATAAGGTGAGCCCCCTTTTGTCTAGCAAGAGGGGGCTCTTTTGGATTTAATCCAAGGTAACGGTACATTCCACAACGGATTTCCCGTCCTTGTTAATCATTTCAGAAGAGACTTCCGTAACGATAGTCTCAAAATAAAAAGCATATTATTAGTTTGCTACAAGCCATGTACAGTCAAGGAAAATTTATTGCACTATGCGAGCATTTATTGAATGAAGCTGATGTTGAAATTTCACTTTAAAAGGAGGTATGAACCGCCTCCTTTTTCTTTATTCCAACAGCAGCTTTAATACATGCTCCCTGTTTTCCAAAAATCTACGTGTAATAGAATAGTGAGTGGTCTCTTCATAACATATAGGAGAGATCGGATGAGTATCGAAATTTAGAATCGAGGCATTTGGATAGCCTAAAATGATAGGAGAATGTGTGGCTATAATGAATTGTGATTCACCAACAGTCACAAGTTCATGAAGCAATCGTAAAAATGCGAGTTGTCGGGCTGGAGATAAGGCGGATTCCGGTTCATCAAGCAAATAAATTCCTTTTTTGCCAAAGCGGTTTCGCAATAACGATAGAAATGCTTCCCCATGAGACTGTTCATGAAGTGACTGACCGCCATAAAATGCTTGAGCCCCTATTTCATCTATATGGGTGGCAAATTGATGAAAAGATTCAGCTCTGAGAAAAAAACCGTTCGTGATTTTAGGAAACCACGATAAACGTATGAATCGGCTCAGGTCCGATGGAGAGTCCACAACCTTGCAGCAAGCGGCACCATCAGAGGATGAAAAGTTTCTTATGCGGAAAGAGTATTTTGAGGCTACCACCAGACACAAAGTGGCTTTTGGGTGGATCGTATCGCTTTGCAGCGTAGAAGTGAGTTGAAGGTCGTTCCGCTTCCTTTAAACAGGTAAGAGGGCATGTGCTTGGCGTGAAACAGCGACTTTGGAGGTCGTCTCGCTTCCTTTCGGACGTAAAAGGGTATATGCATTGCGCGTAATAGCGACTTTGAAGGTCGTCTCGCAACATATGATTATGATTCCATGCGAGACGACCTTCACGGAGCATGAACGCCAATCATATGCCCGCTGAGACGACCTTCACCGAACCCAAGCGCAAAGAGGCATCCCCACCAAACCACAAGCTTTCAAAATAGAAAGGACAGTCATACCCATGATAAAAAAGCCAGTAAAGATCATAGTAAACACCACGCAAACTCTTTCTGATGGCTCTACCCAAACGTATAATCAAACATTCGAAGGTTTTTGGTACGTAAAAGGCGATGTCCAATACTTCCATTATCAGGAAAATAATGAATCGGGTTTAGGAAATACACAGACGACATTAAAAGTCGCGCAGAATGATATTACCCTCATCCGCCAAGGGGAAATCAACATGCGCCACGTCTACCAATTAGACAAACAATTTTCCGGGCAATACCAAACCCCTTACGGAAATTTAGGATTTTGGATTGAAACAGAGAAAATGGATCATTTCATAGGGGATGACGAAGCACGGATATGTATCGAGTATACGATGGAGATGGAAGGCGAGAAGAGCCGCATGAATTTGCAAATAAAAGTGAAAACTATTTCAAAAGATTAGGTGAAATTACACGTTTCAACATAAATGACACGATCATTCCCATCATTCGGTCGGTATACGTTACACCCCGAATCGTGTAAGAATCAGAAGAAACCAGGGATCCTTTGGATCACATCTATCGGGAAGGAGTCCGGGATTCTATGGAATGGAAAACACCGTTTCTCTCCTTGCTTACCGGTATCATTGTAGGTGTCATTTTTACGATGTTCAAACTTCCCCTTCCTGCTCCGCCAGTCCTGTCCGGAATTCTTGGTATCGTTGGGATCTGGTTAGGCTCCGTTCTCTTTCGATGGTTGAGCGATTGGATCAGCCGATTCTGGACATGAGTATCCTTCAAGCCCTGAAGCAAAGGTGTTGGCGATGAATATCGAAGATCCGCAAGTCAAGCAGATGATCGAGCAAATGAAATGGGAAATTGCCCGTGAACTCGGGATTCCTTTGTCCAACGACGGGTACTGGGGGAATCTTTCGACCAAAGATTGCGGGAAAATCGGCCAGTTAATCAAGAAGCGTATTCCTGTCATTTTGAGATACCAACAGCGAAAGAAATAAAGAGGACGCAAATGATTTCGACTTCACTCATCCATTCTGCCCAATTTTCAGCACAAGAGTGCCAACAGTCTGGTAAATTCACTTATAATAGAATCTGATAGTGTTTTGCAGGCGAGGGGGCCTTTGTATGGAACAGGATCTGAGAGAAATGGCGGAGATGCTGAAAGCGATCTTGGGCTCGATCGATGAAGGGATCCACGCAGTCAATCGGGAAGGGATCTCGATCTATTATAACGAAGTCGCGGCAAGGCTTGATGGTTTACGGCCGGAGGAAGTCATAGGAAAACATGTATTGGAAGTATTTCCATCCTTGATGAATGACACCAGTACTTTGCTGAAAGTCATTGAAACGGGTGAAGCGATTTATCACAAGCCACAAACGTATACCAATTTTCGCGGAAGGAAAGTGCATACCGTCAATACGACACTGCCGATTCGTTCGCAAGGGCGCGTGATCGGGGCGCTGGAAGTATCCAGGGATTTGACGCGTGTAAAAGAACTGACGGAAAAATTGCTTGATCTGCAAGCGAAATTGCTCGCGTCACCCGCGAAACGCACCGACCGTTCCCCCATGCAGGTACGTTATACATTTGATGATATCCTTACGAGAAATGAGCAGATGAAGAGACTTAAAGATATCGCGAAGCGCGCGGCTTCCACATCTTCACCGATTTTGGTGTACGGCGAGACAGGCACAGGGAAGGAACTGTTTGTACAAGCCATTCATCACGCAAGTCCGCGCAAAAACAAGCCGTTTATCGCACAAAATTGTGCGGCGCTCCCGGCTTCTCTCTTGGAAGGGATTCTTTTCGGAACGGTGAAAGGCAGTTTCACGGGAGCAGAAAACCGCCCGGGATTATTCGAATTGGCACATGAGGGCACTTTGTTTCTGGATGAATTAAACAGCATGCCGCTAGAATTGCAAGCGAAACTTTTGCGTGTATTACAAGATGGATGTATTCGCAGGGTCGGCGATACAAAAGTGATCCCGGTCGATGTACGCATCATTGCAGCCACAAACGCAAACCCGCTGGCGGCGGTTGAACAAGGGATGATACGTGCCGATTTGTATTACCGCGTCAACGTGGTTTCTCTGCAACTGCCTCCTTTGCGCGAAAGAAAGGAGGATATCGGCCTGCTCATCCAACACTTTATTGATGATTACAATCACAGGTTCGGACTCTCGGTCAAAGGGGTAAGCCCCACCGCGGAGAAACTGTTGCTTTCTTACGATTGGCCCGGTAATGTACGGGAATTGGAACACGCGATTGAGGGGGCCATGAACCAAGTGAGCGACGATCTCATCGAAGTGGAGCACCTTCCGTGGCAAATTGTCAGAAAAGCGAAACAGGAAACGAAAGACGGAAACTCGTTTCAAGCGGGAGCAAATGGTGGTCAACAGGTTAACAGAAGGATGTTTCAGGAGAATGATGGACATGAGCCAACGGATCATAGAGAGGAGCGGCCAAGGAGCGGCCATCCGGATTCCTTCTGGCAATCGTTCCTTAAAGGCCGCACGCTCCGTGCGGCGGTGCAGGAGGTCGAACAGTACATGATTCGGACGGCGTTGCAAGAGACGCGAGGCAACGTGCAAAGAGCAGCCAAACTGTTAGGCATTCCCCGGCAAACGCTGCAATATAAACTTGATAAAATAAAGGGAAACGTTCCTTCTTCAGAAATAAGTAACGATTGACTGGCGAGAAAAAAGGCAATTTTCGAGCAGTGCCAAAAATCCGGCACTCTCATTTGCGAAAATTCGGCGCTGCCGCACGATGTATGCGGTTAAGCGCCATTTTTCTTGGTTTCATTTGGTTGGCACAAGTTTTGCAATAAAAAAGAGAGCGACAGAAGACAAAAGGATCAAAGGAGGCCGCGCATTTGAAGAAAGGTGACCGCTACGGGCTGCACCGGGTGATCGAGCCCGCAGGTGCGATGCCTCAGCCAGCATGGCGCATCGATAATACACCGATTTGCTACAGCAACGAAATTCTCATTGACGTTGAAACATTAAATATCGACTCTGCTTCCTTTGTGCAGATGCGTAACCAAGCGAACGGAGATGTGAATAAGATCGCCGAGATCATGCGGAAGACGGTTGCAGATCGAGGCAAGCATCATAATCCTGTGACCGGTTCCGGGGGGATGCTGATCGGCAGAGTGGAACAAATCGGGGAAGACCTGTGTGGAAAAGTGAATCTTGAAGTGGGAGAACGCATCGCTACACTGGTCTCACTGTCCCTCACCCCTCTGACGATTGACGAGATCCTCAAGATTGACACGGATCGTGCCCAAGTCGACATCAAAGGAAAGGCGATTTTGTTTGAAAGCGGCCTTTACGCCAAATTGCCGGCCGATCTTCCAGATAAAGTTGCACTAGCCGTTCTGGACGTCTGTGGCGCACCCGCTCAGACCGCAAGATGGGTACAAAAAGGCCAGACGGTGGTCGTCCTTGGCGCAGGAGGGAAGTCGGGTTTGCTGGTCCTGCGTCAGGCGCGCTTATCGGCGGGGCCGGAAGGTCGTATCATCGCCGTGGAATACGGGGAAAAAGGATGCCAATTGTTGCGCGGGTTGGGGTGGGCGGATGAGGTAATAAACCTCGATGCGACCGACGCCGTTTCCGTTATGCGTGCGATCGAGCGCGCG
Source organism: Collibacillus ludicampi (assembly GCF_023705585.1). Classification (NCBI taxonomy): domain Bacteria; kingdom Bacillati; phylum Bacillota; class Bacilli; order Caryophanales; family Alicyclobacillaceae; genus Collibacillus; species Collibacillus ludicampi. The sequence continues at coordinate 1,353,472 of NZ_BOQE01000001.1, read as the reverse complement.
ACCAACGGGCAATTTGCGGATGTGACGATCAATTGTGTCAACGTACCGGGAACAGAGATGTCATCGATACTCGCGACCCGTGACGAGGGAATGGTTTACTTTTTCTCCATGTCGACATCGTTTACGGCAGCCGCCTTGAGTGCGGAAGGCGTGGGCAAAGATATCACCATGGTCATCGGAAACGGATATACGAAGGGGCACGCGGAACTGTCACTCTCCCTGGTTCGTGAGTGCCCTGAACTGTTGCGCATCTTCAGTGAGAAATACGCTTGATTAAAGGATTCGGAATTCATAGATACATCTGATAAAAGGAGGAAGTAGACATGAGTCTTGCAGAGAAAGATTTGAAATACCTTTACGGTAAGAAAAAACGCCACTTCCGCGATATCGAATTGTGGAAAGATGTTACGGATGAACAATGGAACGATTGGATGTGGCAATTGACGCATACGATCAACACGGTGGAAGATCTTGCAAAAGTGATCAATCTGACCGAAGACGAAATTGAAGGCGCAAAGCATGTGAATGAATCGATGCCGCTAAGGATCACACCCTACTACGCGATGTTGATGGATCCGGATGATCCGAATTGCCCGATCCGTCTACAGGCGGTTCCCTTATCCGCGGAGATGACACGATCCCCCTGGGATATGGAAGATCCGCTTTCGGAAGATGAAGATGCACCCGCACCGGGTCTCACTCACCGTTATCCTGATCGCGTGCTGTTCTTAATTACAAACCAATGTTCGATGTATTGCCGCCATTGCACGCGCCGCCGTTTTTCGGGACAGGTGGGTCATGCGGTTCCCAAACCGCAACTGGATGCGGCGATCGACTACATCCGTCGTACGCCTCAGGTTCGCGACGTGTTGCTTTCCGGGGGCGACGGTCTGCTTGTCAATGATAAGATCTTGGAATATATCATTTCGAACTTGCGTGCGATTCCTCATGTGGAGATCATTCGCATCGGCACACGCGCACCCGTCGTCTTCCCGCAGCGAATCACGGATAATCTCTTGAATATGTTGCGCAAGTATCATCCGATCTGGATTAATACGCATTTTAACCATCCGGATGAACTCACGCCTGAAGCGGTAGAAGCTTGCCATAAAATCGTGGATGCGGGGATTCCGCTTGGCAACCAAACCGTGCTGATGCGTGGAGTCAACGATTGCGTGCATATCATGAAAAAACTGATGCATGAACTCGTGAAAAACCGGATTCGTCCTTACTATATCTATCAATGTGACCTCTCTGAGGGCATTGAGCATTTCCGTACGACCGTATCCAAAGGATTGGAGATCATGGAACAATTGCGCGGTCATACATCCGGATATGCGGTGCCGACCTTTGTTGTGGATGCACCGGGTGGGGGCGGTAAGATCCCCGTCATGCCGCAATATTTGATCTCGCAAGGTCATGGTAAAGTCGTGCTGCGTAACTTTGAAGGAGTCATCTCGGTTTACCATGAGCCTGTATATGAAGACAAAGGCTGTCCTCCCACTTGTACGCATAACCATCATGAACAAAACATTGGACTAGGAAAGCTTCTCAACGATCAAGCATTGTCTCTTGAACCGAAAGGATTAAAACGGAGACGCCGTGAGCAGGAATAAAGCTTCCGGAAGGAATGGATGAGATGTTAACCGTCGTGAAGGAGGCTGGTGCCAAGCGTATAGCGATTGTCGGGATTGCCAAACACGCGGGCAAGACGACCGTGCTGAATGATCTGCTGGCACAAGCGGAGCAAGAGGGAGTAAAAGTTTCGATTCAAAGCATCGGCGTGGATGGCGAACGAATGGATGCGATCATGGGGGTGCCGAAACCGGAAGTCGTTGTACCGGCAGGCGCCCTCGTGGCGTCTTCCGCTCAGATGTTAACAGAGGGAACCGCTGAACTTGTACTGGAAGAGGCGACGGGAATCGATTCCCCTCTCGGAGAGGTCTATATCGCACGCGTGAAACGAAGCGGTACGGTCATCTTGGCTGGAATTCGCCAAATGCAGCACGTGAAAGATGTGCTCGCACGTTTTGATGCCAAAGGTGTTGATTTGCATCTTGTGGATGGTGCTTTTGATCGCATGATCGCGGCATCACCCGATGTGACCGATGGTGTCATCTTGGTAACCGGTGCGGTGGCAGGCCGCTCTGTCGACCAAGTGGTGCGTCAGACAGCCGAATGGTTATGGCGCTTCCGGTTGCCGCGGGCGAACGAGGAGTGGGAATGCCGCCTGCTGGATTTAGCGGAGCAGTACGGGCGACCGGTAGCGGGCGGTCCTTCCTGTGCTCCTGCCGTTCTTGCGCAAACCTCTTCATTAACGGGCCATTTGTGTCTCGACGCGAACTGGCCGCAGGACGCGCAGGCGCTTTGCATACCCGGAGCGGTTACCGATCGCGTATTGGCTCAAATGGAGGGAATGCCCAGAGGATTTTCGTTACTCGTTCCTGACGCGACACACGTTTTTGTGACGGCGAAAGCTTGGCGTTCTTATGTACGGCGTGGGCATCGTCTTTTAATAGGTAAAGAAACGCGCGTATTGGCCATCGCGGTGAACCCCCATTCGATCGCGGGATATGATTTGCCGAGGGAAGCACTCGTGGAACGGATTCGCGAAGTGGCGGGAGAACTCCCTGTTATGGATGTCAAAGCGGGAATTGGAGGTGACGCGCGTGCCCGCCTACCATCTTCTGGATGAAAAAACAAAGATACAGGTGCATTGGGAACAGGTATGGGCACAAGCGTGCCCTTATTCATCGCTGGGGAAACATTATAAAAATCGATTGCTTCCGTTTGGCCCGAATGATCGGATCGCTTGGCAAGAGGAAATGAACGCCGTTAAACAGATGCGCATAGCGCTTGAGGACAGAGACTTCGCTGAGACCCTGCGCAATCGGTTGCAAAGCTTGCGGCCAGTCGAACAACAACTCGCACTCCTCGTCAAGGGCATGCCGCTCAGAGTGGTTGATTTCTTTGAAATCAAACAGTTCCTTTGGACAGGACGGGGACTTCAAGAGTCACTGCGGGAAAAACAAATCTTGTTTTCATGGATGACCGACGTCGATTGGGAGCGACTGCTTCGCTTGCTGAACCCATCCGCAGAGTTGAAGCCCGATTTTTCCATTGATGACGGATATGATCCGCGTTTGGCACAACTGCGCAACGCGTGTGATGAGGTTCGCGCGGAGATCCGCAAAATGCGCAAAGAACTGTATGACGTTCTTCATGCGCGCTACGGCCGCTTGCCCAATCGCGAAGGTGAATATATTTGGGATAAAAATGACCGCGACATGTTGGCACTCGCAAATGAAGACCGATCCTTGATCAGGCAGGCGGAAAATGCGTGGGAAGTGATCTTCCGTATTGTCGACAGCACTGACATCGAGAAATTGAAAGAGAAAGAACAAGTTTTGATGGAGCAGTTGGAAGCGGTTGAAAAGGAAGTTTTGCAAGAGATCAGCCGTCACTTTCTTCCTGAGGTTGATCGTTTGCGACAGGTGCATCAGGCGTTTGGCCGTTTGGATTGGCTTGTTGCCAAAAGTGAATGGGCCAATCGATGGAAAGCTGTTGAGCCGAAATGGAATGAATGGGGTTGGCTGATCGAAGATGCGGTGCATCCTTGGATCGAAAAGCAGGTATGTGAAAAAGGCGGTCGCTACACACCGCTTTCTCTCACGTTCCAGCGCGGTGTTGGCGTAGTGACGGGACCAAATATGGGGGGGAAATCCGTCGCGCTCAAAACGATGGCACTTCTGCAGGGATTGGCTCAATATGGTTTTCACGTCCCTGTACGCGCATATACCTTTCGCCCTGTCGAGCGCATCCGTTTTCTCGGCGGTGATGAGCAAACGAGTGAACACGGCCTTTCATCGTTTGGCGGTGAAGTGAAACGCTTGGTTGACATTTTGGGCGAAACGGGAGAAGGGCTATTCCTCATGGATGAAGTCGCGCGTACGACCAATCCGCAGGAAGGGGAGGCGATTGCCGTAGGACTTGTCCGCCATCTGCTGACGACGGAACATTCCGCATTTGTGGCCACCCACTTTGCAGCAGTCGCGAAAGTGCCAGGAATTCAAGCATATCGGGTGATCGGTCTCGCTCATGAAAAGAAAGAGGAGATCCGCCTGCATCAGGCAGGTGATATGCTTGTGCAACTGCAGCAAGCGATGGATTATCGCATCGTACCGTTGCGAACGGAGCGAGAACAAGTACCGCAGGATGCGCTCTGGATAGCTGAACATCTGGGACTCCCCAAGGCTATCATTCGCTATGGACGTACACATCTGGGAGAACAGTTAGATCTTCACGCCGCTAATTCGACACCGAAGGATCGTCAAGTTAGTCACTGATGTAGCAAACGGCGCCATGAGAGGATGTAAAGTTTCTTGTGTTTGGAAGTTTAAAGCTACCAGAAGAAACGGAGTGGCTTTTGGGTGGATAGTATCGCTTTGCAGCGCAGAGGTGAGTTGAAGGTCGTTCCGCTTCCTTTTGGACGTTATGGGGTATATGCTTTGCGCGTAATAGCGACTTTGAAGGTCGTCTCGCAACAACTAAAGATATTCCGAGCGAGAAGACCTCCACGGAGCATGAACGCCAAGCATATGCCCGCAATGACGACCTTCACGAAGCATGAGCGCAAAGCATATGCCCCAAAGACGACCTTCATCGAACCCAAGCGCAAAGCGATACATCCACCCAAGCACTAGTTATCAGGATAGATGAAAGGGGAAAGCAGCACGATGAGCAAATTGTTTCTGGATCCGAAACAGATCGAGCGTGCTCGTTCCGCAGCTTCCGCGATTGCAGACAATATCACCGATTTTATATTGGCGCGAACAACGGTGGCGGTGGAACGGACTGTTTTGCGTTTATTCGGATTGGACGGGGTAGATGCTGATTTTGTGCCTCTTGCGAACGTGGTCGTCGATCAGGCGCTGGAAGCGGGAAAATTGTCAGAAGGGATCGCCACATATTTTGTGAACGCGATCTTGCAGGAAAATTTGACGGTTCAAGAAGTGGGAGAAGCAGTGGCATCGGGACGTTTACACCTCTTTCAACTGCCGAAAGCGCCTGAACATCTGATCCAACAAAAGGCGATCGAATTGGCGGCACAGTCGCTTGCCCGCATCCGCGCGAACAGGCAAAAGCGTGAGGAATACTTGCAACGCCTCGGTGAGGGGAAACAACCTTATATTTACGTGATCGTGGCGACGGGAAATATCTATGAAGATGTGATCCAGGCGCGTACGGCAGCAAGACAAGGTGCCGATATCATCGCTGTGATTCGCTCGACCGGCCAATCTCTGCTCGATTATGTACCCTACGGACCCACGACGGAAGGTTTTGGAGGCACGTTTGCGACACAGGAAAATTTCCGCATCATGCGTAAGGCACTGGATGAAGTTGGCGAGGAATTGGGCCGATATATCCGCTTATGCAACTACTGTTCGGGGCTTTGTATGCCGGAAATCGCGGCGATGGGAGCATTGGAACGTTTGGATGTCATGTTGAACGACGCGCTGTACGGGATTTTATTCCGCGATATCAACATGCAGCGCACACTCGTGGATCAACACTTCTCGCGTATGATCAACGCTTACGCCGGAATCATCATCAACACGGGCGAGGATAACTACCTGACAACCGCCGATGCGGTGCAAGCGGCACATACCGTCCTGGCGAGCCAGTTTATCAATGAACAGATGGCTTTTCGTTCGGGCTTGCCTGCCGAGCAGATGGGGCTTGGCCATGCATTCGAGATGAACCCGATGATCGAAGACGGTTTTTTGCTCGAGCTCGCACAGGCGCAGATGGCGCGCGAAATCTTCCCCAACGCGCCGTTAAAATACATGCCGCCAACCAAACACATGACAGGTAATATTTTTCGTGGGCTCGTACAAGACACGTTATTCAACGTTGTGGGAATCATGTCTCATCAAGGAATTCAGCTCCTTGGCATGATGACAGAAGCCATTCACACCCCTTTAATGCATGACAGGCAAATCGCGATTGAAACGGCCAAATACGTGTTCAACAACATGCGCCATCTGGGGGACGAGATTCAATTCAAACCGGACGGGATCATCGTGCGGCGCGCCCATCAGGTATTGGATGAGGCGACCCGCCTGCTGGAAGAGATCCGTGACATGGGCTTGCTCGAAGCGCTGTCCCGTGGCGTTTTCGCCGATGTGAAGCGAACGCTAACGGGCGGAAAAGGGCTCAATGGCGTGGTCATGCGGGCAGAAAACTACTACAATCCGTTTGAAATTTTACTGCGCAAGGAACTGGGGTTGGAACAAGAGGTGAATGTATGAATACGAAGCAAGTGGATCTCACTCGCGTGCGGCCTTATGGCGATACGATGGATGACGGTGTCGTTCAACTGAGTTTCTCCCTTCCTGTCCCTCATGGTGAAGAAGCGGCGGAAGCGGCCAGGCAGTTAGCGATGAAGATGGGTGTAATGGAACCTTCTGTGGTCCACATGACCGACATGGGGGAAGGGTATACATTTTTCGTTTTGTACGGCAAGTGCCGCCATACGGTCGATTACACGAAAATACAAGTGGCCAAAGTCGATTCCCCGCGCATGAATTTTTATGAGATCAATGAATTTATCAAGGAACGGATCGGCCGCAAGATCGTGGTCATCGGTGCGTGCACCGGCACGGACGCACATACGGTGGGCATCGATGCCATCATGAATATGAAAGGCTATGCGGGTGAATATGGACTGGAACGCTATCCGATGATAAATGCCTACAATCTGGGAGCCCAGGTGGAAAATGAAGATCTGATCGCGAAAGCAATCGAACTGAAAGCAGACGCCCTGCTCGTCTCGCAAGTCGTGACACAAAAAGATGTTCATATTCCGAATTTGAGTCGACTTGTTGAATTGCTGGAAGCGGAGGGATTGCGCAAAAATATCGTTCTGATCTGTGGCGGTCCGCGCATCTCCCATGAGCTCGCTTTGGAATTGGGCTATGACGCTGGCTTCGGCCCTGGTACACTGGCACCTGATGTGGCTTCCTTTATCGTACAGGAAATCGTCAAACGTGGATTGGCTGACAAGTGAAAGATAGACGAAGAGCCGCGAATTGCATGCAGAAAGGCAATACGCGGCTCTTTTCATAGCCACTCATTCTGCAAGCGACGCCATCAGAGGATGAAAAGGGTCTCGTGTGGGAAGAGAAGTTTGAGACTTCTACAAGAAACCGAGTGGCTTTTGGGTGGATGTATCGCTTTGCAGCGCAGAGGTGAGTTGAAGGTCGTTCCGCTTCTTTTAAACCGTTTCAGAGGGCATATTCTTTGCGCGTAATAGCGACCTTGAAGGTCGTCTCGCTACATTTGATTTTTTGTTCTATGCGAGACGGCCTTCACGGAGCATGAGCGCAAAGAATATGCCTTAAAGAACCCAAGCGCAAAGCGATACATCCACCCAAGCACTAATCTTCAAGGTGGATTTTTGGATTTGGTCAGGCAAATAAAAATCCGTCGAATATGAAATCTTAAAACGAGTGAAGGGAGGAGATCATCATGAAACGATTGGTACATGCACTTACCCTGCTTATTCTTTTGACTTTTTTCACTTCACCCGTTTATGCGATTCAATCGATTGGCGAAATCCATGTGAATACCACGAGAGTGAAAACGGAGAAGGAACTGGTAAAAACTGCAACGCTGATTGTTCATGCGGTTCCCATCCAAACGAGTCGTGCCTATGTAAAGAAGGGGCGAGAAGTCAATTACGTTCAGACGCTTCAAGTCAAAGACGTGTTAAAGGGGACGTTGCCTCATCCTACGATCCAAATCGTGCAACCGGGGCTCATTCCCCCTCCGAAAAAGGATGATCCCTTATTGAAAATATACCCTGGTCCGTTATTCAAACATGATTATGTCTTTTTTCTCAAACCGATTGTAGGCACAACATACTATAGCCTTGTCGGCATCTGGCAAGGTGTATATCCTTTAGATTCAAACGGAAGGACGATCGCGCTTGAAGAAGGATTTCGGGTCTTCGATCATCTGACGATCGCTCAGATGAAGAAAAAAATCCGAGAAATCGGAGAATCGTAGGGATTAAGGCATTTGTTCTTTATGTTCCCCGAAAAGCAACCTTCGATGTTGGATTCGTAAGAGTGTCAGCTGGGTCGCCATGTATTTGGGTGTATACGGCATATCATTTTCCAGCCACCAAACGATCACCCCCAGATAAGCCCAAGTGACGTAGCTTGTGAAGATATCCTTGGCCACTTTGAGTTGATTTTCGTCCGGTTGTCTGGCGGCAATCTTTTCGTGTAACCTTCGGCTGATCATATCTGACAAACGAAACATAAATCCCGGTAATCCATTTTTACCGAGCATTACTTTATAAAAGTCGGAATTGCGGGACACATGTTCAAAAATATAAATCAAGTCCGGATGAGGCTCATCTTCCTTTTCGGCGATCGCTACCGACGTCATGCCGGAACTTAGATCATTCAGGATATCGTCAATCGTCTGTTGCAATAAATCTTCCTTGTCCCGAAAGTGGAGGTAAAATGTAGCGCGATTGAGAGTCGCTCGCTGGGCAATATCCTGTACAGTGATCGCATCATAACCCTTTTCACACATTAACGCAATGAGTGCTTCCCTCAAAAGTTGATGTGTTCTTTTTACGCGTGGGTCAAGTTTTTTGTTTATCGACATGATGGCATCCCCTTGTTTAATTTCTTTACTTTATACAACATGATTATCCGGTCAGTTGAATAATCAACATAATTATAAAATGTGTCGATTGAAAAATCTCTTGCTATCTATATAATTAACATTATGTTGATAAATAAACAACATGTCTATAAAAGGTTTCGCTTGATGCGCTATGCGAGAAAACAGTGCTTCATAGCGGAAGCCTTTTCACGTCTCCATGCGCAGTGCTCTTTCTATTTCTTTTATCAAACAATTATTTTTGCAAACGGAGGTTGATCAGGGTGCCATCCATTGAAACAGCGAACCATATGAGCCATCAAGTCAGTCTCCGTCAACCGAAGGCCGTTTGGGCAGTAGCATTCGCCTGTGTCATCGCGTTTATGGGACTTGGCTTGGTCGATCCGATTTTACCAGCCATTGCAGCACAGTTACATGCGAATCCCAGCCAGGTCGAGCTCTTGTTTACGAGCTACATGCTGATTACGGGTGTGGCCATGTTGATCACCGGTGCGGTCTCGAGCCGAATCGGAACCAAGTGGACATTGCTTACGGGACTCTTTCTTATTGTCTTATTCGCTGCATTAGCGGGTTCTTCCCATTCGATTGGACAGATCGTATGGTTTCGGGCCGGATGGGGACTGGGTAACGCGTTATTTATCGCAACGGCTCTTGCTGCGATCGTCGGTTTGGCTAGTGGCGGCACGGCAGGTGCAATCATTCTTTATGAAGCCGCTCTTGGACTTGGTATGTCTACCGGACCGTTGCTCGGTGGCTGGCTCGGGGGAATCAGTTGGCGCGGGCCGTTCTTCGGTGTCGCGATACTTATGGCTATTGGCTTTATTTCCGTACTTACATTGCTCCCGAATCTCGCGAAACCGCAGCGAAAAAGTTCGGTGCTTGACCCGATCCGCGCTTTGCGATATGGTGGACTATTGACCATGGCGATCACTGCACTTTTCTATAATTTCGGCTTTTTTACTCTTTTGGCTTTTTCTCCTTTTGTATTAAACATGGATGCGCATGGTCTCGGTTACGTGTTCTTCGGTTGGGGAGTATTGTTGGCGATAACTTCCGTATTTCTCACACCACAATTGCAAAGCCGATTCAGCACACAGAAGATCCTGTACGCGATGCTGCTTTTGTTTGCCCTTGATTTGGCGACGATGGGATTGATCGTTTCCGCACATACACCTTTCATCGACATCTTGGGATATGAGATCTCTTCCCGAACGGTTCTCATCGTTCTGATCATCGTTGCCGGAGGACTCATGGGGATCAATACCACTTTAATTACCACAGCGGTCATGCATGTCGCACCGGTTGAACGGGGAATTGCTTCGGCCGCTTACAGTTTCGTACGGTTTGTCGGCGGTGCCATCGCACCTTGGCTTGCCGGTAAACTTGCGGAGCGTTACGCTCCGAGTGTATCGTACTATGTCGCCGCAGTCGCTGTATTCCTCGGTATGCTTGTTCTTGTCTCTGGGCGGAGGTATTTGAATCGAGGTTCGTAACTTCAGCGAGAATCAACCAATAGAGGCCCTTCATTGTAACCATTCCGCAGTCTCGTATCGTTAGACTGCGGAATAAGAATTTAACAAATGGAATGGATTACATTTACAATCGATTTGGAGATCGTATCTTGACTCATGGAATTTGGCGAAATACTTTCTTGTAAATGATAACCGTCTAATAAGGCGATTATGGTCGCAGCTAGTTGCTTTAATACATCATCTTTGCAACTCTTACATTCTTTTGACTGCTTTAAAATAAAAATGATCGTCTCAATCCAATCTTGGTAGTGATCAGCCATATGTTTCTTGATACTATCATTTCTTATGGCATTAACACAAAATTCAAAGTATAACGGTGCCCAATTATCCTTTTTCGTTAGATGAACAAAAAGTGCTACCCCTGCTCTGACCGTATCCTCTATGTTTTCCCCGGGCGTAAAAGACTCCAAAAACTGTTGTTTAAAAACTTCTAATCTGGACTTCATCAGTTTCAGGAATAATTCTTCTTTGCTGGAAAAGTGAATATAAAATGCACCTTTTGTGTAACCAGCCTCTCTAGCTATATCGTCTAATGAGGCTTTTTCATAACCCTTTTCAGCAAAAACTTTCAAAGATGCTTCCATAAATTTTTGAAATGAGATCTCTTTTTTTATCTTGTGTTTGTTCATTGTTAATTGTACACCTCGTAGAACGATCCCAAATGATTTTAAAAAATGGTTGACAGTTACACTTAATATTATATCATAAAAATTGAATACTATCTGGATAGTATATAACTCTCCCAAATTGGCTTGGTGCGCACCTCTTTTACCCATCGTTTAACAAAAAAGGCATCAAGATATCTCTGTGAAACCATGAGGTATTCTATTTAAACTGGGCCTCAAATCGAATGGCCATGCTGATTCCATTTGAACGACAACCTTCTCGGGCAAAAGGCGAGAAGAAGCGTTAGGATGGGGAGACCCCACAGAAAGAATGCACAAGGGAAGTAAACGACCGTCGGGATACTCATGGCCGCAGAGCAAAGGATCCCGTGCAAATTCCAAGGGATGAGCGGTGAAACAACAACGCCTGAGTCCGCCAAACTTCTCACCAGATAACGAGAAGGAACTCCAAGTTTCTCAAATGTGGAACGAAGAGTGCGTCCCGGCACAATCACGGATAATGACTGATTGCATGCCAGTAATGACATAGAGATACTTAGTAACACAGTCGCGCCGATCAATCCGCTTTTCGAGTGGATGCGCTGCAGTAACGAATCAAGGATCGCATGCAACATACCACTTTCCTCCATAACCCCATTTAAAGCACCCGCCGCGACGATCAGTAGAACTTCGTTGAACATCGGCCAAATGCCGCCGCCATGGAGCAACACTTGTCCGTTCACTTGAAGATCATAACCGAGCCAGAGGGAACGCAAAACCGAAAGCCACGAATCCCCTTGCCATGTGACGGCGAAGAAGATACCCAAAACAGTACCGACTCCCAGATTCAGCATGATCGGAACGCGAAACACCGCCAATACGAGCACCAGAATAGGGGGAATGATCACGTACCAGGGCATCTGAAAATGCCGGATCAATTCTTGCAAAAACGGGTGGTTCATAGGATTGAAACTGCCGGACACTTTTCCATATCCAAGAAAAAAATAGAGAAGGATACAAACGATAACCATCGGTATTCCTGTCTGCCACATCGGTTTATAATTTTCTTCCGCTTTGGTTTCTGTCATATGGGCAACCAGGTGAAATGTTCCTGATACGGGCGATGTGCGATCTCCAACCATCGCACCGGAGATGAGAGCGCCGCCAATCAACGCGGGCGAGAGGTTTAGCACTTGCGCCATATCCGCGATCGCAACCCCCATAGTGGAGAGGGTAGCCACTGAAGAGCCCAGGGTCATCGAAGAAACCGCCGCGAGTAAAAAAGCGGTCACAACGAGAAACTTTGGGTGAATCAATTGAATCCCATAGAAAATCATGGCAGGAACCGTCCCGGAAGCAAGCCATGCCGAAATGATTCCAGCAATCAGCAAGAGAATGGCGACAACGAAAAAAGTGCTCTTCATTCCTTGATACGTTGCGCGGACCACAGACCTAAATGTTCCTCCATGGGAGAGAGATATCACTACGGCTGTCAGCCATCCCGCCGCAAGCCCGGAATACAAAGGGATGTTTATAAATTTCAATGCAGCGATCAATCCGGCGATGGAAACAAGAAATGGTATGACGGACAATGACAAAGGAACGGTTCGGGTTTTGTTCATCCGTATTCATTCCCTCCTCATGATAGATCGTCAAAATTTGGTACCTCTTCATTTAAACATGATTTCTCCGGCACGAACAAGCCGCGAATTCGATCCATGTCAGCCGCTGAACTCTTTTGATTCATGTATGAAGGACAAGTCCTCATCGTAGTACGAATAATGCAACAATGTTTGCTATAACATTCGGAAGCCCGAAGAGAAATAACACATTCGACCATTGTAGCCTTTTTCTTCGATCCTCTTTGTCTTCCATATGGAAGTTCGCCCTCATCCGGTCTCCGTTCACAAAAGCTCCTGTTACGATACCAGCACCCAGCCAACTGCTGTAGCCGATCCATCCACATATATCAAGAACCATGGATCCATGATGAGTGACCACAGAAAGTATAAGTACAAGAATGGACAGACTGCTTCCAAATAAAAAAGGTTTCATGAAGATCGGCCTCCTTTGACTAGCTCGCATGCGTGGTGAACGAGCGGAATTTCCGTATTGAAAGTCCGATGAGAGAATGGTTTGCCCAAGTATCTCGTTGAGTGAATGAGACAAGGAAACGATAAGGAGGTGTCGGCAAAGTTAATATACATCGCAATAACCATTTCATGTCAATTATTTTTTATAATTCCGACATAAAAGAGAACAAGGAGAAGGTTTCATGGGACGGCTGATCATCTTTCTGAGATTGTACTTCTGGCGTTTGATTTCCGGAGCTAGAAACGTGATGAAGTTAAAACCATATGAAATAACGAACAAAACGAAGATATCGTGAAGCGTTTTCAAGATAATCAGGGAACGGGACTTGTTTTTCTTATCGAACTTTTAAGCAAATTCGTGTATAAGTATAAGTAAGAATATTTGCGACATCTATCTACCTGTCGTTTGGTAGAAAAATGAATGAGAGCTCATTCATTCAAGAACGTGTTCCAAATGGATAACATTTTTAGAAAGGATGTGGGGTTCTTGTACTGGGTGCGTGTGTTACTTTTTCTGATTGTGGCGGGCTACTCCCTTTACATGTTCACGATCGCCTTCCGCAAGAAGTATTTGTATTTGATGCTCGGCCAACCGGAAGACCGGTCGGATCAGCAAGAGCATCGCATTCGTTCATTCTTCAAATATGTGCTGGGACAGGCGAAAGTCTTGGCCGATCCGGCGGGAATCGGTCACTTCGTGATCTTTTGGGGTTTTATCGTTTTATCTTTCGGTACGCTCGACTTCATTACGTATAACATCTTTGGCTTCCATTTGCCTTTGATCGGTGAAGCCGCCTGGTTTACGTTCATGCATGAGTTGTTCTCGATACTGGTCATCGCGGCGATTGCCATCGCCCTGATCAGACGCTATCTGATCAAACCGATGCGTTTGGATAATTCGTTTGATGCTTTTTTGATTCTCTATTTGATCCTCGGACTGATCGTGACCGATTTGATCACTTTAGGATTGAATGAAGCGATTCATCAGTCGCATGGGGGATGGGCGTCTCCTGTGGCATCCGGCCTTGGAACCCTTTTTGCGAGTGGTAATGAAACCCTGCTGGTCGTACTGCGAGAAATCTTCATTTGGGCGCACCTTTTCATCCTGTTCGGATTTCTGATCTTCATCCCGCGTTCGAAACATTTACACATGATCGCGGCCGCCTTTAACGTATATTTCCGTAAAATGAGACCGAACGGGCAGCTGAAAACGCTCGATCTGAGCGATGAAACGATCGAAGAGTTTGGTGTGGGCCGCATTGACCAATTCACTTGGAAACAACTGTTGGATGGTTATGCTTGTACGGAGTGTGGACGTTGCCATGTGAATTGTCCGGCGACATTGTCCGGTAAACCTCTCTCGCCGAAATATTTGATTCTGAAGATGAGGGATCATCTCACCGATGTCGGCGACCGTTTGTTGACCGCCCGCGGAAACCAAACGGGAAATCTGGTATTGCAAACGGAAGTGGCCGCGGGTCTGGAAGAACTGCCGCAGTTGATCGGTGACGTGTATACGGAAGACGAAATTTGGTCCTGCACCACTTGCCGCGCGTGTGAAGAAGCGTGCCCCGTGTTTAATGAACACGTGGATAAGATCATCGATCTGCGCCGCTATCTGGTGCTCACGGAGGGGAAGGCATCCGCCGAAGTCAACCGTGCGTTTACAAACCTTGAACGCCATTCCAATGAATGGGGCCAAAATCGGAATACGCGCGCCGATTGGGCGAAGGGCCTCCAAGTGCGCACCATGGCTGAAGTGGACGGTGAAGTGGAATATCTCTACTATGTGGGATCGGCCGCTTCCTTCGATCCGCGCAACCAGAAGATCGCACAAGCGTTTGTACGTCTGCTCAATGAGGCAGGGGTGGATTTCGCGATACTCGGCAATGAGGAAGAGAGCGACGGTGATTCGGCGAGACGTCTTGGCAACGAATTGCTGTATCAAACGTTGGTGGAAGCGAACATCGAAATCTTTAAAGCTTATAACGTGAAGAAAATCGTGACGACAGATCCGCATGCATATAACACATTTAAAAACGAATACCCGGCGTTCGGTTTTCAAGCGGAAGTCCTTCATGCGACTGAATTGCTCGCCAAGTTGATTGATGAAGGCCGCTTGAAACCGACGAAAGAAGTCGATCAAGTCATCACCTATCATGATTCTTGTTATCTCGGACGGTATAACGGCGTATACTCCGCACCCCGTTACATTCTCGAAAAAATTCCAGGCATCAAGCTTGTGGAGATGGAACGAAACAAAGAGAAAGGGATGTGCTGCGGAGCGGGCGGCGGTTCCATGTGGAAGGAAGAAACGATCGGCGAAAGGATCAATGTCATGCGCACGGAACAAGCGCTGGAAACCGGATGTACGGCGATCGGAACCGCTTGTCCGTATTGTATGACGATGATGATCGACGGCACGAAGCAAAAAGGGGTTGAAGAACAGATCGCCACATACGATGTCGTAGAGCTGTTAAATATGGCGATTTAGATCAAGATGACAGGGGTGTGAAAAGATGAAAAAAGCGGTGATTGTAAGTACGGCACGCACACCTTTCGGGCGATTCGGCGGACATCTGGCTCCGCTCAGCGCCGTATCGCTCGGTGCAACCGCGATCCGCGGTGCATTGGAAAGGGCCGACGTTTCCCCAGAACAAGTGGATGAAGTGATCATGGGGATGGTCTTGCAGGGGGGAGCCGGACAAATCCCTTCACGCCAAGCGGCCATTCAGGCAGGATTGCCTTGGACGACGCCGACAGAGACGATCAACAAAGTGTGCGCATCCGGCATGCGCGCGGTGACACTCGCTGATCAGATCATTCGTTCCGGTGATGCGGAGGTGATCGTCGCGGGCGGAATGGAATCCATGTCAAATGCCCCGTATATCCTGCCGAATGCAAGATGGGGTTACCGAATGGGAGACCAGACGGTGCTCGATCTGATGACATATGACGGTTTAACATGCGCTTTCCACAATGTGCATATGGCCGTGCATGGGTCGGTCGTAGCCGCCGAATACGGGATCAGCCGGGAAGCGCAGGATGCTTGGGCTCTTCGTTCTCATCAGCGGGCGATTGCGGCCATCGATGAAGGACGCATGGCGGCGGAGATCGTTCCTGTGGAAGTCCCCGGGAAGAAGGGAACGACTGTCGTGCATACGGATGAAGCACCTCGCCGCGATACCTCATTGGAGAAACTGGCCGCCCTGCCGCCTGTATTTAAAAAGGATGGAACCGTGACAGCAGGAAACGCTCCAGGTGTCAATGACGGAGCCGCTGCGCTGGTTCTGATGGAGGAAGAACGTGCGAAAGCGGAAGGGAAAACGGCACTTGCGACCATTCTTGGACATGCGGCTGTCGGTGCCGAAGCCCCATATATTGCTACGACACCCGGACTTGCCATCAACAAGCTGTTGCAAAAAACGGGGTATAAACTCTCAGACATTCATCTCTTTGAAGTGAATGAAGCGTTTGCTGCCGTAACGCTCACGTCCGGAAAGATCGTCGGGTGGGATGAGGAGAAGGTAAACGTCAACGGCGGGGCCATCGCGCTTGGACACCCGATCGGCGCTTCCGGCGCCCGGATTATCGGGGCATTGATCCATGAATTGCGCCGCCGCGGTGGAGGATTGGGCATCGCTGCCATCTGTTCAGGTGCCGCACAAGGGGATGCGATTTTACTGCGGGTGGATTGAGTAGAGGAATTATACCAACGGAGGAGAGAAACACATGGACGTACGCAAAATTATCGTTGTAGGGGCCGGACAAATGGGGTCCGGTATTGCACAAGTGGCTGCACAATCCGGTCTTGAAGTGATACTGAACGACATCAAAGAAGAATTCGTCTCCCGCGGACTTGCCACCATCACAAAAAATTTGACGCGCGACGTGGAGAAAGGACGCAAGACGGAAGAAGAAAAACAGGCGATTTTGTCACGCATTACACCATCCTGCGATTTGACGGATGCGAAAGATGTACACCTGGCGATCGAAGCCGTGACTGAAAACATGGAGATCAAAACGGATATCTTCCGCAAGCTCGATGAAATATGTCCGAAGGAAGCGATTCTTGCGAGCAACACATCTTCTCTTCCGATCACAGAGATCGCAGCCGTGACGAAGCGTCCTGAACGGGTGATCGGCATGCATTTTATGAACCCGGTTCCCGTGATGAAGTTGGTCGAAGTCATTCGCGGACTAGCTACGGCTGACGAAGTATATCAAACGATCGAAGATCTCGCGAAGAAAATGGGCAAGGTTCCTTGCCTCGTAAACGACTTCCCGGGATTTGTGTCGAATCGCATTCTTCTGCCGATGATCAATGAAGCGATCTATTGCTTGTACGAAGGAGTTGCCGATGTCGAATCGATTGATACGGTCATGAAACTGGGGATGAATCATCCCATGGGTCCGTTGACACTGGCCGATTTTATCGGTCTCGATACCTGTCTCGCCATCATGGAAGTGCTGTACGAAGGACTCGGCGATTCGAAATACCGCCCCTGCCCGCTCTTGCGCAAGTATGTGAAGGCGGGTTGGTTGGGAAGAAAAACGGGACGCGGATTTTATGTGTATGAGAACTAGGGGGAACGATCATGTCGTTTGAGCATCTGCTTTTCACGAAAGAGGATGGTATCGCCGTCATCACCTTAAATCGGCCAAAAGCGTTGAACGCTTTAAACAAGGCCCTTCTCCTCGAACTATCTTCCGCATTGGAACAGGTGGAGAACGATTCGTCCGTACATGCGCTCATTCTCACGGGCGCGGGGGATAAAGCTTTTGTGGCAGGAGCGGACATCTCCGAGATGCGCGTCATGACCCCTCACGAAGCGAGAGCATTTGCCCGTCTGGGACAAGCGGTGATGACGAAGATCGAGCGGTTGGCGCAACCCACCATCGCGGCGGTCAATGGCTATGCTTTGGGCGGAGGATGCGAGTTGGCGATGGCATGCGATATTCGCCTGGCCTCCGTCAACGCCAAATTCGGGCAACCGGAAGTGAATCTCGGTGTCATTGCCGGCTTCGGGGGGACGCAACGTCTCCAGAGGTTGGTCGGTGCGGGGATCGCCAAGGAATTGCTCATGACCGGAGATATGATCTCGGCAGAACGGGCCGCGGCGATCGGCCTGGTGAATCATGTGTATGAAGCGGCTGAACTTTTGCCGAAAGCTAAAGAATTGGCCAAGAAAATTGCCCAAAAAGCGCCTGTGGCGATCAAATTGAGCAAGCAGTCTGTCAATGAAGGCGTCAATATGGACATCGATCGCGCTTTAAGTCACGAAGCGGAACTGTTTGCTCTGTGCTTCGCGACAGAAGATCAAAAAGAAGGAATGAGCGCTTTTCTGGAAAAACGGTCTGCCCGTTTCGAAGGGAAATAACATCCGGGAGGAATCACCGTGAATTTCAATTTGACGCAAGAACAACAGGAAATCCGTAAACTCGTGCGTGAATTTGCCTTGAAAGAAGTGGCGCCAACAGCGGCACAACGCGATGAAGAAGAGGTTTTCGACCGTTCGATCTTTGATAAGATGGCGGAGATCGGTCTCTGCGGCATTCCTTGGCCTGAGGAATACGGGGGCGCGGGGCTCGATTTTCTCTCCTATGTGATTGCGGTGGAAGAGCTGTCGCGGATCGACGCCTCGATCGGTGTCACATTATCGGTACAAACATCGCTCGCCGGATGGCCGATTTATAAGTTCGGTTCGGAAGAACAAAAGCAAAAATACCTTCGCCCTTTGGCGGAAGGTACGAAGATCGGCGCATTCGGGCTTACAGAACCAGGTTCCGGCTCGGATGCCGGCGGTATGCGCACGACGGCGGTTTTATCGGAAGATGGCTCCCACTATATCCTGAATGGTTCAAAAATATTCATCACTAACGGCGGCGAGGCGGAAATCTATGTCGTTTTCGCTTCCACCGACCGCTCCCAAAGAACGCGGGGGGTCACCGCTTTCATCGTCGAAAAGGATTTTCCGGGCTTCCATGTCGGCAAAAAAGAGAAAAAAATGGGAATCAAATCATCGCCGACGACAGAAATCATTTTTGAAAATTGTCAAGTGCCCGTTGAAAATCGGCTGGGCGATGAAGGATTTGGCTTCAAAATAGCCATGATGACACTTGATGGAGGACGCAACGGGATCGCCGCACAAGCGGTCGGCATTGCTCAAGGAGCGTTAGACCATGCTCTTTCCTATGCAAAGGAACGCGAACAATTTGGCAAACCGATCGCCGCGAATCAAGCGATCCAATTCAAGCTGGCCGACATGGCTACGAAAATTGAAGCCGCGAGATTGTTAACCTACCAAGCAGCATGGCTGGAAGATCAGGGACTTCCATATGGAAAGGCTTCTGCGATGTCGAAAGTGTTTGCAGGTGATACGGCAATGGAAGTCACTACGGAAGCGGTACAGATCTTTGGCGGATACGGGTATTCGCGGGAATATCCGGTCGAACGCTTTATGCGCGACGCGAAAATCACTCAAATTTATGAAGGTACACAGGAAATTCAACGCATGGTGATCGCGAATCATTTGTTAAAATAGACAAAAGGAAAGATTCGAGGTATTCCAAAGGAAATAAGATGAGAAAACAGCGTTAAAAAAGTATATAATAGTAGAAAGTGCCTGTACGCTTTGGCGACAGGCCTTACTTTTCGATACAGGTGATCATGGTGCATGAACTGGTTGAACGATTGCTAAAAGGGGATAAACGTGCGGCTGCCAGAGCCATTACACATATTGAAAACGACACGCAGGAAAAGAAAGAAATTCTGAAGGATATCCATCCGCATACAGGACGCGCGTATCTGGTGGGCTTGACAGGATCGCCGGGGGCGGGCAAAAGCTCCTTGACCGATCGATTGATTTCATTATTGCGGAAAATGGGAAAAACAGTGGGCATCATTGCTGTCGATCCGACTTCCCCCTTTACGGGTGGAGCGATCCTGGGCGATCGTGTACGCATGGGAAAGCACGCATTGGATCCCGGTGTATTTATCCGTTCCATGGGGACACGCGGATCGCTCGGAGGCTTGGCGAAGGCTACGCGTGAAGCGGTACGCGTGCTTGATGCGTTCGGCAGCGACGTCATTTTTATTGAGACGGTCGGTGTCGGGCAATCGGAACTTGATATTATGCATGTGGCAGACACAACGGTCGTCGTTCTGCATCCGAGTGCAGGGGATCATATTCAAAGCATGAAAGCGGGCATTATGGAAATTGCCGATATCTTTGTTGTCAATAAGGCGGACTTGCCCGGTGCGGACAAGACAGTACAGGCGGTCAATCACATGCTTGACCTCGTCCATGACTTCGAATTTCGTCCGCCGGTTTTAAAAGTGGCTTCACGGGATAATATGGGAATCAAAGAATTGTGGTGCGAGTGCGAACGCCATCTTGCGTTTCTCAAAGAGAGCGGACGTCTGGCAAACAAACGGCAAAAACAGCGCCAGGATGAAATCCTCAGTATTATTGACGCAGAGATCGGTCGGAAAATCAAAAGTTTGATTCAAGCAGACCCGAAATGGGCCACAACGCTATCGGATGTGGAAGAAGGGCGCACGGATCCTTACGAAGTCGCCGATATCGTTCTCCGGCGCTTATTGAAAGTGTAGAGGATCTCTCCGGAGATTGCAGCGTACATCAGAGTATGGTATACTACCTCTACTTCCCATGTGATCAGACGCGCATGGGTTTTTATCCCTGATACCCCTCTTAGAAGGAGTGGAACCGATGTCTGAAGAGGCACGAGTTTTGACGATTGATAAGGAAACGGCAAGGGAGATGCCGCTTGTCGACCTTGCGTACGATATTTTGAAAGAAACGAATAAACCTTATTATTATCGTGATCTGATGGCAGAAGTTGCTCGTCTGCGCGACATGACTCCTGAAGAAGTGAATGAAGTCATCGCGCGTTTATATACAGAGATCAACGTAGACGGCCGGTTCCTCAATATCGGAAATAACGTGTGGGGGCTAAAACGTTGGTATCCCGTCGATAAAACGATGGATAAAGCGGGCGCCAAGCAGTTCATCCGCAAAGATGTTGATTGGGAAGATGACGATGAAGATGCAGATCTGTATGCGGATGAGGAACTGGAAGAAGATATCGAATTCGGAGACATGGAAGAAGAAGATCTCGACTTCAATGAAGACGAACTCGAAGAGACGTTTGGGGTCGAGGATTTGGATGATGAGGATGCGGAAGCATTCGAAGATGAAGACGATGACTTTTAATCATAATGACATACAGGTTTTACCAGCCGCGATCCGGAAATCGGAAAGCGGCTAATCGTGCTTTGCTCTTGACAGCAGTCGGACGGAACGATATCATACATGAGGATATTCACGAGTTGGAAAAACTAAAAGAAAGCAGCTTTTAGTTTTTTTTTGTTTTTAGACAGGGGGCAAAGTACGAATGGCAAAATACATTTTCGTGACCGGAGGTGTCGTGTCTGGTCTTGGTAAGGGGATTGTGGCAGCATCTTTGGGGCGATTGTTAAAAAATCGGGGCCTTCAGGTGACGATCCAAAAGTTTGATCCCTATCTGAACGTGGATCCCGGAACGATGAGTCCTTACCAGCACGGTGAAGTGTTTGTGACCGATGACGGTGCCGAGACAGATCTTGATCTTGGACATTATGAGCGATTTATCGATATTAACTTATCGAAAAATAATAATGTCACGACAGGTAAGATCTACTCATCTGTCATTCAAAAAGAGCGCCGCGGTGACTATCTCGGCGCGACTGTGCAAGTCATTCCGCACATAACGAATGAAATTAAGGAACGGGTGTTTCGCGCCGCCCGCGATACGCGCGCGGATGTCGTGATTACGGAAATCGGTGGAACGGTGGGGGATATCGAGAGCCTTCCTTTTCTCGAAGCCATCCGTCAAATCAAAAGTGATGTCGGACGTGAAAATGTCATGTACATTCATGTGACGCTCGTTCCCTACCTCGGTAAAGCGGGCGAAATCAAAACGAAGCCCACGCAGCATTCCGTCAAGGAATTGCGATCGATCGGGATTTCCCCGAATGTCATCGTTTGCCGAACGGAACGGCCGTTACCGATGGAAGTGAAACGGAAAATCGCTCTCTTTTGCGACACGGACGAGGATGCGGTCATCGAATCGCGGGATGCGGAGTCGCTCTACGACCTACCGTTGATGTTCCAGGAACAAGGGCTTGACGAAATCGTCGTACGCCACCTCGGGTTTGAGTGCGGACCGGCTGATATGACAGAATGGAAAGAACTCGCGTATAAAGTGAAACATCTCGAGCATCAAGTACGCATCGGCCTTGTAGGTAAATACGTTTCCCTTCGCGACGCTTACATCTCTGTGGCGGAAGCGCTCTATCATGCGGGCTTTGCGAATAACGCCAATGTGGAGATCGAATGGATTCAGGCGGAAGATCTGACAGAAGAAAATGTAGCGGAATATCTTCGGAATGTGGACGGTATTCTTGTGCCGGGCGGATTCGGGGATCGCGGGGTCGAAGGCAAGATAGCAGCGACGCGTTACGCGCGGGAAAAACAAGTACCTTTCTTGGGAATTTGTCTGGGCATGCAAGTAGCAGTGATCGAGTATGCCCGCAATGTTCTGGGGCTTGAAGGGGCCAACTCCTCTGAAATCAATGAAACGACCAAGTATCCGGTCATCGATTTACTCCCTGAACAAAAAGAGGTCGAGAATAAGGGAGGAACCATGCGCCTGGGGCTCTACCCGTGCACGCTGGTCAAAGGCACGAAAGCGTATGAAGCATACGGGGAACAGCTTGTGTATGAGCGTCACCGCCATCGTTATGAGTTTAACAATGAGTACCGTGAAGACTTGAAAAAAGCGGGGCTGGTGATCTCGGGTACATCTCCGGACGGACGTCTGGTGGAAATTATCGAAGTGGCCGATCATCCGTGGTTTGTCGCTTCTCAATTCCATCCGGAATTTATTTCGCGACCGAATCGTCCGCAACCGCTGTTCCGCGATTTTGTGAAAGCGGCGTTGGCAAGAAAACAACAATCCCATGAATCGGCGTGAAATTCGCTTCTATCGCTCGAAACCAGGGTCGGGAATATTTCCGGCCCTTTTTTCGTAAGCATCGCCACAGACAGAACCTGCATTCCATAGTACAATTTACATCAGTAAGGGTATTTTGTGCCCGTACATAATCAATCACGCTTGAATATAAGGAGGCTTAAACAATGACTGCAATTGCGGAACGTAAAAACACGGTTACTTTTAAAGGGAATCCGGTCACACTGCTCGGCAATGAAGTGAAAGTGGGCGATCAAGCTCCAGACTTTACTGTTCTGGCAAACGACCTCTCCCAAGTGACATTGGACAGTTCTAAAGGATCCGTTCGACTGATCTCCGTTGTACCGTCCCTCGATACCGGCGTATGCGATGCGCAAACCCGTCGTTTCAACGAAGAGGCGGCAAGTCTGCCGGGGGTCAAAGTCTTGACGATTTCCGTGGATCTGCCTTTCGCGCAAAAGCGTTGGTGCGGTGCAGCGGGCATCGAGAACGTACAAACATTGTCTGACCATCGCGACCTATCATTCGGCATCAACTACGGGGTTGCGATTAAGGAATTGCGTCTTCTGGCTCGCGCGGTGTTCGTCATCGATAAAAACGACAAAGTGGTTTATGTCGAATACGTGCCTGAAGTGACCAACCATCCGAACTACGAAGCGGCGATAGAGGCTGCAAAATCTGTCTTGTAAAGCATATAAGAGGCTGATTCCTACAGTGAGTCTTTCTCCTCTCGCGAGGGTGAGGCTCTTTTTTCTTTCTCAGCCTGTTTTGTTTTATAAGAAAATTCATTTTATTTAAAATAAACGAAATCATTTGCGATAAAATATATGGAAAATCGGTATTTCTCGACGCAGTCAGGCAGGAATAATACGCAGAAGCCCGAATATCTTTAACATAATCGCCCGTGAAAATCCCTCCATGTATCAGTGAATACACAAATCGAAAACTGTTGGAGGTGGTTTCCCGCACCATGACATCGAATCGTAAGCGTCGAGCTCGGGTCTTTTTGTTTTGCTCGTTGGGAGGAGTGTAATAGAGAGTATGGGGGATCTGCAACACATATTCAGCCGCTTGGAACACTCCATTCGGTCGATGTGCCGGAAGTTTTATTACGCGAGCGCGGGGAAGAAAGAGAAAACGAACGAGGATCATCGTGAAGAATCTGAAGATTTATTCACGTTTATGAATGTAGAGACGATGCGCAATGCGTTGTCTTCTTCGGAGAGTAAGGAAGAAGACAGGCGCCCACTCTTGTATGTTTATAGATATCTGTTCTTTCAGACGATCGAATCGATGTTGCGTGATAGCACCCAGGCGATTGAGCAATTGGAAAACAAGCTAGAGGTGGCCTGGGAGGGAAGGTCGGTTCCTTTATCGCGGGCACGGTCACTCATCTGGACGGAGACGGAAGATGAGAAACGGCATGAACTTTGCCAACGAGTCAATGCGATGGAAACGGTTTTACATCCGTTGCGTGAAGAGCGTTTTTTGCGCTTACAGGAACAAGCGAAACAGCAAGGGTTTCCCCATTACCGGGCACTTTACGAGAAATTGTCCGGTATTCAACTGACCGCTCTAGAGGAACAGATGAAAGACTTTCTCGCGAAAACGGATGCACTCTATCAGAAAGCGTTTGCTACTTACATACCCAAAGGAACTGATGGGAAAGGGGTAGAGAGGCATCACCTGTATCCTGTATTGTCCGGTCGGAAGTACGATTTGTATTTTCGTGAAATCGAACTGTTGCCTACGCTGGAAGACACATTATACGGCTTAGGGATTAATATCTTGCAGCAAGCCAGCATCGTCATGGATGTTGAGAAACGAGTGAACAAATCGTCTTGTTGTTGTTCCCCCTTGTTAATACCGAAAGAAATTTATTTGGTCATCTACCCGAAAGGCGGATTGTCGCAGTATTGCGAGATTCTTCATGAGGCGGGACGAGCCGAATATTTTGCGCATATACGAGAAGATCTTCCTTGGATGTACAAGCTTCTCGGAGATCCGTCCTTGCCGCATGCGTATGGATATGTTCTACAGGACTTGATAACCAATAAGGATTGGACGGAGCACCATTTGGATATGGATGAAGCCGTACGCACAGAGTTCTACGAGTATTCTCTCTTTCGCAAGTTATATCGTTGGCGAAAATACGCCGGGATGTTTTTGTACGAGCTTGATCTATATGCGGCCCAAAGCCTTGAGGGAATGGCTGAACGTTACGTGCAAATGATGTCCCGGGCAACGGGTGCGGTGTATACCAAAGAAACGTACCTGGAAGATATTCTGCATCCGTTTGCTTCTGCGCGTCTTTTGCGCTCATGGATGTTTGCCAGTCAATTGTGTTCCCGCTTGCAGACGCAGTATGGAAACCGCTGGTTTCGGGATCAGCAAGCAGGCAGGGAGCTAAAACAGATGTGGTCGTTCGGCGCCACTTATACGATCGAAGAATGGTGCGAGAAACTGAATATCCCATTGGATACATCCAATTTTCTCAAGGACATTCAGGATGTATGGGGATCTGCGAATGAGCACCCGTCCGTTTGAATGGATACCTTTTTTGCGTGTAAAAGAGGGAAATCCATACAAAAAAGCGAATGATTACGTGAGAGTTGTTGGTGTTGCGAGCGGCGACCTCCACAGGGCATGAACGAAAGCTTGAGCCCACCAAACCACACATGTTAGACCTGAAAAGGGGGGGACTTGATGGAGAAGAAAAAAGTGCTGATCGTCGATGACCAATATGGCATCCGCGTGTTGTTACAGGAAGTATTGAGCAAAGAAGGATATACGATCTTTCAGGCACCGAGCGGGCAGGTAGCGCTTGAAATCATCGCGAACGAGAAACCGGATCTTGTCCTGTTGGATATGAAGATTCCCGGGATGGACGGATTGGAAATCCTGCGCCGTATCCGCAAGATTGAACCGGATACGAAAGTGATCATGATGACCGCTTATGGTGAATTGGATTTAATCAAAGAGGCAACAGCACTGGGCGCGATCACGCATTTTACCAAGCCGTTTGATATCGATGAGTTGAGAATGGCGGTTCATGCGCAAATGGTCTCATAGGAAATGGGGCCTCTTTTTTTGGAGAATGTATGCGCTTTCAAGCGAAACATGAATCATGCAGGTGGAATGAGAGTGTAAGCAGAAAGAACAGGGTTGAGAAGTGTGAATTTTTGAATACTATTAGTAAATGGTTCCGAGGGGAGAAGAAGATATGGAGCAAGCCATGATTCGTATTCGCATGAGTTCACACGATGCGCATTACGGCGGTAATCTTGTCGATGGCGCACGTATCTTGGGACTGTTCGGGGATGTCGCAACGGAATTATTGATTCGCCATGATGGAGACGAAGGCCTATTTGTAGCCTATGATTGTGTGGAATTCAAAGCTCCCGTGTACGCTGGCGATTATATCGAAGCATACGGAAAAATCACGAGAGTGGGCAATACGTCGAGAGCGATGGAATTTCACGCTTATAAAGTGATCCGGGCGAATGTGGACGCACAGAATCCATCGGCAGCGGATGTTCTTTCAGAACCGGAATTGGTCTGCTATGCCAGAGGCACTTGTGTCGTGCCAAAAGAAAAACAAAGACGCGCGAACGTTTCGCCGTAAGGGTAGGAAGGGAGGAATTCACATGGAGAAACTGATCATCACATGTGCGCTCACAGGCGCGGAAGTCACCAAAGAGGATCATCCGCGCCTGCCCGTTACACCCGACGAGATCGCCCAAGCGGCTTATGAAGCTTATCTTGCAGGAGCATCCATTGTGCATATCCATGGCCGTCTCGAGGACGGCACGCCTACTCAAGATAAAGAGGTGTATCGGGAAATTATCGAAAAGATACGAGCCAAATGCGAGATTATCATTCAGGTTTCGACGGGCGGCGCCGTGGGGATGACGGCCGAGGAGCGCATTCAGCCGGTTACTTTGCGTCCGGAAATGGCGACATTGACGACGGGAACTGTCAACTTCGGTCAAGATGTGTTCATGAATACGCCTTCCGATATCGAACAATTTGCGAAGACCCTATCCCAATACGGTGTAAAACCTGAATTGGAGATTTTTGATGTGGGAATGATACATAACGGTTTACGATTATTGAAAAAAGGTCTCATCCAAGAGCCGTTGCATTTCGACTTCGTCATGGGTGTACCCGGCGGGATTCCTGCCACTCCCAAGAATTTGCTTCATATGGTAGAATCCATCCCGCCAAATGCGACATGGTCGGTGGCGGGCGTTGGAAGAGCGCAGTTGCCGATGGCTACGATGGCGATCCTTCTCGGCGGCCACGTGCGTGTCGGTTTGGAAGACAATATCTACTATACAAAAGGTGTTCTTGCCGAAAGTAACGCGCAATTGGTCGAGCGCGTGGTGCGTATCGCGAAGGAACTGGGTCGCGAGGTCGCCAGCCCGAAAGATGCGCGCAAGATACTTGGTCTCCTATCCCATTCATGATAAGATAGGGGAAAAAGAGTAGTGGCATTATTTGAGGGAGGGAGCCAGAATGGGCTTTGCATCATTTAAAGAAGTGCTGAACGATGGACTCAAGAATGGGTACGCCGTTGGCCAATTTAACGTGAACAACCTAGAGTTTCTGCAAGCGATCGTCGAGGTAGCGGAAGAAGAACGATCCCCCGTGATTCTCGGCGTATCGGAAGGTGCCATGAAATATATGGGTCTCGAATACACGGTGGCGATGGCGAAAGCGGCTGCCGAGAAAGCGAGTGTACCTGTGATCCTGCATCTCGATCACGGTTCCTCTTATCAAGTCGTGCTCAAATGTATCCGTGCCGGTTTCTCGTCCATCATGATCGACGCATCCCACTATCCGCTGGAAGAAAACATCGCTAAGACCAAGCAGGTTGTGGATGCTTGTCATGTGCTCGGCATCGATGTGGAAGGCGAGCTTGGCCGAATCGGCGGTACGGAAGATGACTTGACTGTCGATGAGCGTGAAGCTTCCCTCGCGGTTCCGGAGGAAGCGCAACGCCTTGTACAAGAAACAGGAATCGATGCGTTGGCGCCCGCAATCGGTTCCGCACATGGTCCGTACAAAGGAAAACCGGAACTCGCCTTTGACCGTCTCGCCAAAATCCGCGATCTCACAGGCGTACCTCTCGTATTGCACGGAGGCAGCGGCATTCCGGATGAAGATATCCGCAAAGCGATCTCGCTTGGCGTATCCAAAATCAATGTGAACACAGAGAATCAAATCGCATTTACGGCGAAAGTCCGCGAAATTTTGAACAACGATGCGAAAGTGTATGATCCGCGCAAGATTCTCGGACCCGCGCGTGAAGCGATCAAAGAAGTCGTCCGCGAGAAGATCCGTCTCTTCGGTTCGAACAACCGGGCTTAGTCCTCATTTGAAGGAGTGACATCGATGAAATTTTTTATCGATACGGCGAATGTTGAGGAGATTCGTCTGGCGAATGATATGGGCGTGATCTCCGGCGTGACGACGAATCCGAGCCTTGTAGCGAAGGAAGGCCGCGATTTTTTCCAGGTATTAAAAGAAATCGTCGCGATCGTTGATGGTCCCATATCAGCGGAAGTGGTTTCTCTCGATGCCAACGGCATGATTGAAGAAGGAGAGAAGTTGGCGGCCATTCATCCCAACATTGTCATCAAGGTTCCGATGACGGCGGAAGGGTTGAAAGCTACCAAGATTTTTGCATCCAGAGGCATTAAAACGAATGTCACTCTCGTTTTCACGGCGAACCAGGCATTGTTGGCGGCACGTGCGGGTGCAACGTTCGTCTCCCCGTTCATCGGGCGTTTGGATGATATCTCCGAAAACGGCATGCATTTGATCCGTGATATCGCAGATATATTCCGCATTCACGCATTGGATACCGAAATCATTGCCGCATCCGTGCGTCACCCTGTCCATGTGACGGAAGCCGCTCTCGCAGGCGCTCATATCGCCACATGTCCATTCGGGGTGATCGAGAAAATGATCAAACACCCGTTGACCGACCAAGGAATCGAGCGGTTTCTGGCAGATTGGAGCAAAATGGATAAATAATCCTGGTTTTCTACATAAGGCACTCTTCCGCTTTGCGGGGAGTGCCTTTTTCACGAAGGACCAGAAAGTGGCGCTCTTTCTACCGCATATCTCCACCGGTTTCTCACAACCTAACATCATCAAATCGTTGTGGAGGGGGTTCGAATGAGGCATTGTAAGCGCCTTTGTCTCTCTTTCATTGCAATCATCGGGCTTACGTTTCTCATCGCAGAAGCAGGTGCGTCCGCCGATACGATCAACACAGGGGCTCATACGATGCAAACGTCTCCCTCAAAATCGCTTCCAGCCGGTGTCCTTTTTCGGAATGGCCCTCTTTCCAAAAAAGAGGTGGCCTTGACTTTTGACGACGGACCGGATCTACAATTTACGCCGCAAATTCTTGATATCTTGAAAAAAGAAGGAGTGAAAGCGACTTTTTTTCTTGTGGGAAAAAGTTCAAAGAAGTATCCCGCAATCGTGAAACGCATCGCGGAAGAGGGACATGTGATTGGGAACCACTCCTGGGATCATCGGTTATTGACCAGGCTTACACCGGAAGAGATTCGCCATGAAATCGTACAAACCGAACAGACGTTATCGAAGATCGTGGGTTATCACACCCTTCTGTTTCGCCCTCCTTACGGCGCCGCTTCCACTGATAATGTTTTGCAGATCGCTTCTATGGATTATAAAGTGATCGATTGGTCAGTAGATACACTTGACTGGAAGAGTAAGAATGCTGCCGAGATCATCGAGATCGTCAACAGAACGATTCAACCGGGCGGCATCATTCTGGAACACAGCGCCGGCCCGAAGGCATTGAAGCACACGGTCGAATCCCTGCCGGAACTGATCCGGATGCTGAAAGCGAAAGGGTATTCGCTCGTGACGATCCCTCAATTGCTCGAGATTCCAGCGTTTAAGAATTGATGAGGGATATAGTATGAGACATCTGAGAGGTTCCGTGAGAGAGGGATCCTTGGTTAAGGAAAAACCTATTACTTGATACGTTTCAATTCTCGGATTTCGCTCTCCTGCTCAATGGAACGGAGAGAAAGTGTTTCAATAATTTTTTCTTGCCGCCAAGAGGTCATTTTCAACTCATTGATATCTTTTTTCATTTCTGCGATATCTTTTTTCATAACGTCGATATCCTTTTTCATCATAACGATATCTGTTTGCATATCTGCAATATCCTTTTTCATTACAGCGATATCTTCTTTTATGTCTGCGATTTCTCCTTTCATTTGTTCGATCGTTGCTCCTTGGATATCGAGTCTTTCCAGGATTTTGTGTAACAAAACTTTGATTTCGTCCATGGGAGTCCTCCTCTCTTTGTTTGTCTGAAGGAAGGATGGTTTATAGCATTTATCTTATCATAGTTTTTGAGGATTGACATGGAAGCTTGTCTATCGTTGTCATTTTTTCACGTATAGCCTTTGATGAATAGCTTTACAAAATTCGTTCGCTCATATGTTTGTTCGCCTGATCCGTGTATAATAGAAATGTTATACTCAATGTGACGAAATGCTTTCATGATTTAAAAAGAGAAAGGAGTCATAAGATTACGATTATGGATGCACAACAAATCATCGAGTTTATCCAAAAGAGCAAAAAAACAACGCCTGTAAAGGTGTATATCAAAGGGAACCTGGAAGGTATCGACTTTGGGTCACAAGTCAAAACGTTCATCAATGGAAATACGGGCGTTTTGTTTGGCGATTGGAATGAGATTCAAGCGGTACTCGAAGGAAACAAAGACAAGATCGAGGATTATGTGGTTGAGAATGACCGACGCAATTCAGCGATTCCGTTGCTTGATCTGAAAAATATCCATGCGCGCATCGAGCCGGGCGCCATCATCCGCGATCAAGTGGAGATTGGCAACAATGCGGTTATCATGATGGGGGCCGTGATCAATATCGGTGCAGTGATCGGCGAAGGAACCATGATCGACATGAACGCGGTCGTTGGCGGTCGCGGGATCATCGGCAAGAACTGTCACATCGGTGCGGGAGCAGTCATCGCAGGCGTAATCGAACCCCCTTCAGCGACACCTGTGGTCATTGAAGATGATGTCGTCGTTGGAGCAAACGCGGTTATTTTGGAAGGTGTTCGCGTGGGCAAAGGCTCTGTCGTCGCTGCGGGCGCTGTCGTTATCGAAGATGTTCCAGCCAATGTCGTCGTTGCGGGCACACCCGCTCGCGTGATTAAAACGATCGACGAGAAAACCAAAGCCAAGACAGAAATCAAACAGGAGCTGCGTCAATTATAATGTCGAGTACAACCGGACATCCGTTTATCGACATTCGCAGGCAACTGCACCAGATTCCTGAACCCGGTTTCTCCGAATTTAAAACACAGCGGTTCTTGCTCGATTATTTAGCCGCTTTACCGCAAGAACGGATGGAAATC
Source organism: Collibacillus ludicampi (assembly GCF_023705585.1). Lineage (NCBI taxonomy): Bacteria > Bacillati > Bacillota > Bacilli > Caryophanales > Alicyclobacillaceae > Collibacillus > Collibacillus ludicampi. The sequence goes on along the minus strand of NZ_BOQE01000001.1, from coordinate 1,322,071 downwards.
AAAACATGGCGGACAGGTATTCTGGTCAGAATCAAAGGGAAAAATCCCGCGAAACGCCTGGGATACAGAGCCGATATGGATGGCCTGCCGATCGAGGAGGACACTACCTACCCGTTCCGCTCTACACATCCGGGGTATATGCATGCTTGCGGCCATGATTTTCATATGGCGATTGCCCTCGGTGTGTTAACACATTTTATTCATCATCCAATCAATGACGACCTGATTTTTATTTTTCAGCCTGCCGAAGAAGGTCCAGGCGGAGCGCAACCGATGCTTGAGAGCAAGGAGTTTGCCGAATGGAGGCCCGATACTATATTTGCCCTCCATATTGCCCCCGAATACCCGGTAGGAACGATCGCGACCCGGCCGGGGATCCTTTTCGCTAATACGTCTGAGCTTTTTATCGATTTGGTAGGGCGCGGCGGACATGCCGCTTTTCCTCATCAAGCGAATGATATGGTGGTTGCGGCGGCTCATCTGCTCACACAGATCCAAAGCATCGTTTCACGAAATATCGACCCGTTGGATTCCGCGGTCGTTACCGTCGGAAAAATCGAAGGCGGCACGAAACAGAATATCATTGCGGAAAAGGCACGCCTGGAAGGAACGATTCGCACGCTGTCCATGGAATCCATGGCCAAGATTAAAGCGCGCATCGAATCCCTTGTGAGAGGCGTAGAAGCTGGTTTTGAATGCAAAGCAACGATCGATTACGGAGCCAATTACCGCCAAGTGTACAATGAAGAAACGATCACGAGGGAATTCATGGGTTGGGTGAGAGAAAACGGAAACGTGGAACTGATCGAGTGCCGGGAAGCGATGACAGGCGAAGACTTCGGCTATTTCCTTTCAGAGATCCCGGGATTCATGTTTTGGCTGGGTGTTGAGACGCCGTACGGTTTGCATCATGCAAAGATCGAGCCGAATGAGAAGGCGATCGACATTGCGATTGAATTATTGACGAAATATCTGACATGGAAATCGGATGGGGTTCGGTAACAATCGTTATCAAGAAACGGGCGTAACAAAATCGCGGGGAACGGTTTTGTTACGCCTGATTTTTTCCCTATGTCTTCGCTTCATTGGATGACCAATGGAAGGATTTTATTGAAAATCCCCTTGAACCTTGGCGATCAACTCCTGATTCGGACTGTCGAGCCAGAGGTTAAGGCGTTGAACCTCATCAGGAGCGACGTCAGCGAGTGCATGTTCCAGGTCGGCACGCGAAACGGTATGCAAGCGATTTTTCAGATAAAACTGTTTGAGAAAAGCGAAAAACTTGTCATCTCCCATATGCATGCGCAAGTCATGGTACATTAAGACCGGCCGCAGATATTCGAGATAGTAATAAGAATCCTCTTCGGAAAAGGACATGTAGGGTTGTGTGGTTTGTTTGGTAATCGGTCCGATCGAGCGACCGAGATCCCGCGGTGAATATCCTCTTTGTTCTACGAAGAGCGTCCAGTCTTGTTTGATTTCAGCCCGATAGCGCTCTTTGCCGTAACGGTCTTCCAAATACAGCCGAGCCGAATAATCGGCAAGACCTTCATCCAGCCACGGGTCGAGCGCTTTATACGTACCGACGGAAGAAAACCACCAGGCATGTGCGATTTCATGCGCAATCCACCGCTCCCCGGTGCCCCAACTCCAGATCGCACGAGAGAAGAGCGCGAGATTCGGGTATTCATGCGCGAATACGGTACCTTCAGGCATTTGAACGACCGAGAGTACGGGATATGCGAAAGCCCCGTATCGTTTCGTGTAGGTATCGATCGCATGTTTCGTCACGTCTACCAGTTGATCGAGATGGTTATCGGTTTGAGAGGCTACCGATATGTCCACCCCGTCGGCTGTCTTCCATTGTTTTTTCAGAAAGGTAGGCGATCCGATCAAGGTAAAATTGCGTACAGAATCGATTTTCCATTCGGTTACCATTTGACTCCCATATGAAATTTCCTGAACAGCCGGACCGCTGGCGAACCAGGTAAAGCCTTTCGGGTAACGCAATCGTACTGTATAATTGGCAAGATCCATCAGAAAAGGATCGCCGAATCCTTTCGGAACAGGTTTTTGTATCCACTTCCCATCGCGCTGTACAGCCACAATCGGATACCAATAGTCGAGTGACCAGATGCCATTGAATTCTCCGAATCGTGTTCCAGCGCGGGGGATCGGTGTAACAAAACGAATATCTAGCGTAGGTGAACCTTTGTAAGAAACAGGGAGCTTCACCTGTAATTGATTCGGATCCACGCGGTAATGGGCGGGTCTTTGGTTCCACTCCACGCTGACGATGCGCATAGGCTGATCGGGAGATGGATACAAATAAAAGGGTATGTCACGGTAATTTCCGGAGGGAAGAGTTACGGCGACATGACCTTTAAGTTCGTGATTTTGCGTATCCAACTCTGCGTCGATCATGTAGGTCAATGTCTTGGTTTCCCTTTCGGGATTCCCCTCTGTTTGCGTGTGTGCGAGAGTGTCGAGGAAAAAGCGGGGTTGAAGAACCTTCCACTTGTCTTCCAGCAGGGTGAGCCATCCTTGTGTGGGACGCAAGACCAACAAGAGGACGAGAGTCGTTAAGAAAACGGTCATACTGCCAGACACAAGAAAAAGTTTGCGTTTATGTTTCCGGTCGCTCATTTGGATCCACCATCCTCTACGACACTCTTGATTCTGCATCCCTTTTGTCGAATCCTGCCGAGAAGAAAAGTGTAGCACATAGTTTTAAAAGTGCTATAATAATAGTCGCAAACGCATGAACGGGAGTGTGACAAATGGAGCGCAGTTTAACGTTAGAAATCGTACGTGTGACTGAAACGGCAGCCTTGGCGGCTGCGAGATGGTTAGGGCTCGGACAGAAAAACGAGGCGGATGGCGCTGCGACCGACGCAATGAGAAGAATGTTCGATACGGTCAATATGAGGGCGACTGTGGTCATCGGCGAAGGCGAAATGGACGAGGCTCCTCAGCTTTATACCGGTGAGAGACTGGGATGCGGCACGGAGGGCGACCCTGAAGTGGATATTGCTGTCGATCCTTTGGAAGGAACGAACCTCGTGGCCAAAGGATTGCCCGGTGCATTGACTTGTGTAGCCATCGCTGATCGAGGGAATATTCTGCATGCCCCCGATATGTACATGCAAAAAATCGCCGTCGGGCCGGAAGCAAGTGGAAAAATCGATCTCGATTGGCCCGTGGCCGCGAACTTGAAAGTGGTGGCAGCCGCCAAAGGGAAAGCGATGAGTGATCTTACGGTCGTTCTGCTGGATCGGCCGCGTCATCAAGCGATCATAGATGAAGTGAGAAAAGCGGGCGCGCGCGTGAAATTAATCAGCGACGGTGACGTCGCGGCAGCTCTAGCGACTGCGTTTCCGGAACTGGGTATCGACGTTATGTTAGGAATCGGAGGAGCGCCGGAAGGCGTTTTGGCTGCCGCTGCATTGAAGTGTATGGGCGGCGATTTCCAAGGACGCCTGCTTCCTGAAGATGAATCGCAACGCCAGAAGTGTATCGACATGGGAATCGAACCGGGGCGGAAACTCTTGCTTGAAGATCTGGTGGCAGGGGATGATTGCATTTTTGCAGCGTCAGGCGTCACGGATGGCGACCTGCTTCGCGGTGTACGCTTCCTTGGAAATGACGTAGCCATGAGCCATACGGTCGTTATGCGTGCAAAAACGGGAACTGTAAGGTTCGTCGAGACGAGACACAACATGGAACGGGCAGTGAGAGCGACAGGACTCCCTCGCTAAGGCGAGGGAGTTTTTTCGCGCCATGAACACGGTCTAGCCTAGCCATAAGGCGACCAGTCCGCCGAGCAGCGAACTCAAGAAATTGACCATGTCGTTATTCATCCATCGGACTCCCCTTATCCATACCGTCGGTTTGCCGCAGTGCAGGATACGTTCCACGTCCTTTCCACAAACGGAACATCGATACATCACTTGAAGGCGGGCGCCAAGGAGAGAATCTGCCAACGCGCCCGTGACTCCTGCAACCGTAGCCGTAAACAGGTATGGAATCCATCCAACCCCAGTTGCTCCCGAAGACAGTCGGGTATTGGCTTCTTCAGGGGAAACCGATACAAACAACCAGGCACAAGCACCTATTAATAAACTGCCGCAAAGGGCCGCCAACAGTCCGAGAGGTGTCACGCCTCCGGACGTACCGGGCGGAACTTTTTTTCCCGTGAGAATCGAGCGTGGAGATTTCGTACTGAGTCCGCCAATCTCCGTTGCCCATGTGTCTGCGTTCACGGATGCCATGATACCGAGAAACGCGGCCCACCATCCGTGATGCGGGAAGAAATGATGGGCTATACACAGACATAGGGCAGCACCGCCATTCGCCAATACTTGCCCTGCATCTCGCTTACCTGATTTTTCATAAACATTCTCGTGAACTTCTTTGGCTTTTTGTTTCCATTTCGATAAAATGGATGATGAGATGAAAAACGCGAGCAATGTTCCGAACCAAGGGAGGCTGCCCCAGGCATACAGAACGGTTCCGACCCCCACCGCCGCCAAAGCGCCCGACTGTGACAACGAACGCTTCCAATAAGCGAGAAGCGCAATGCACGCACTGCCGATCAATCCCAGAATCCAGTCCATCATCGTAATGATCCCCATTTCGTCTCGTACTACCATTCCTAACAGCCCCATTATAACGAATTTCGCTTGGTTAAGAGAGACACAATGGGCGAATAGAATAGTGATGAACGATCGTATCCTTCGTTGAAACGGTTCGGAAATTTTTCTTTTCCTCTTGTAATCTAGCAGCGAATAAGATAGGAATGGTCGGGTAAACATGATATAATAAGTATCAGAGAAGCTGAAAGAGAAGGTGAAAGAAGTTTGCACATTTCTGAATTGGAAGCCAAAAAATTGACAGAGCTCTATAAACTCGCGAAAGAATATCAGATCCCTTACTACGGGACGCTGAAGAAGAAGGAATTGATCTTCGCGATCCTCCGGGCGAGAGCGGAGCGAGAAGGCTATATGTTTATGGAAGGCGTTCTCGAAATCATGCCGGATGGATACGGGTTTCTCCGCCCGATCGGATATCTCCCAAGCGGTGATGACATTTATGTTGCGGCTTCGCAGATTCGACGCTTTGACCTGCGAACGGGTGACAAAGTCTCAGGAAAAGTGAGACCGCCGAAGGAAAACGAACGATACTTCGGATTGTTGCAAGTGGAAGCCGTGAATGGCGTAGCCCCGGAAGTGGCGGCGGAACGAGTGCATTTTCCAGCCTTGACCCCATTGTTTCCACAAAAGAAATTGGTCATGGAAACCACGTCGGAAAACCTCTCCACTCGGATTATTGATTTGCTAGCACCTGTTGGCCTCGGTCAGCGCGGTTTGATTGTAGCTCCTCCTAAAGCCGGTAAAACCCTCTTGCTCAAACAGATTGCTAACTCGATTTCCACGAATTATCCCGATATTGAACTTTTCGTGCTGCTGATTGATGAACGGCCTGAAGAAGTGACCGATATGCAACGCTCGGTGCGTGGAGAAGTCATCGCATCGACATTTGACGAGGTTCCTGAAAACCATATTAAAGTAGCGGAACTGGTGCTTGAGAGGGCGATGCGCCTTGTGGAACACGGGCGGGATGTGGTCATTTTGCTCGACTCGATCACGCGGCTTGCTCGGGCGTATAACCTTGTGATTCCTCCATCGGGACGCACCTTGTCGGGGGGGATTGATCCGGCCGCTTTCCACCGTCCGAAACGATTCTTCGGTGCGGCTAGAAATATTGAGGAGGGCGGATCCCTGACCATCCTCGCGACTGCATTGGTGGAAACGGGTTCACGCATGGATGATGTGATCTACGAAGAATTTAAAGGCACCGGAAACATGGAGCTGCATCTGGATCGGCGTCTGGCAGAGAAGCGGATTTTTCCGGCGATCGATATTCGCAAATCGGGTACGCGGCGTGAAGAATTGCTGCTAACGCCGGAAGAACTGGATAAGATCTGGGCTCTGCGCAAAGCAATGAGCGATGACCCGAACTTTACCGATATCTTCCTAAAGAAGTTGAAAGAAACAAAGACAAACGAGGAGTTCCTTGCTACACTGGAGGGCATGAAGGAAGGCCGCGAGTTGTCAAAATCGCGGTAGGAGCGAGTATCCGGACTTTTTGAACATCCTCTGAATGAGTGTTCAAAAAGGAGGACAATTGAAAGGAAGATTCATGTGAACATCGTTTATGCAGATAAAGAGGGCCAGATCTTTGATGATCCTGCTCTTGCGCCCTTGGGGCGTACAGGGAATATGCTGACAGACATCCTTGAAGAAGAATTAATACCTTTACCCGAGGGAGCCACCCTGGTTTCGCTTCCAGGAACCAAGGCCGTCGGAATCGATAAGAAAACAGGAGAGACGGTAGTGATGCCCGGGGATGTGTCCGCTGTGGGCGCATTGCTTCCACAAGGGTATACACGACTCTTACTGCCCGGCTATGTGAAGCGCGAAGGGGCGGAACCGCTTCCCTTATTCGGTTATACAGCCGTCGTGTGGCACAAGAATCGTTTCTATGTGGCTGCGGATGCCACTGATGCACTGAGGGAAAGGTGGAATCCGTTGAATTATCCCGATGTGGAAAAGCATGTGAACAAGATGCTGGATGCTTATGGCGAGAATCGGATTTACCAGCATTTGAGCCACTGCTCACTCGTCTACGGCTGTTTGACGTCTCAAAATACATTTTTGCAACGCTATGAAGGCGCTTTGCCCGTGTCGTCAACCTGTAATGCAGGCTGCGTCGGATGTATCTCCGAACAGCCGGAAGAATCCTCGTTCCCATCCCCGCAAGTGCGCATGAAGTTTAAGCCAACAGTGGATGAAATGGTTGAAGTGATGGTCAACCATCTGCAAGCGGCAGAAGACGGGATCATTTCTTTCGGACAAGGATGTGAAGGAGAGCCGTCCACTCGGGGACGTGATATTGCCGAGGCGATCCGGCGGACGAGGGCAATCACGGATCGCGGGTTTATTAACATCAATACAAATGCGGGACTCACACCCATGATTCGGGAAATTGTCGATGCAGGGCTGGATTTGATGCGTATCTCCACGATTTCGGCGATTCCCGAACATTACAACGCTTATTATCGCCCGCGCGGCTACGGCGTTGAAGATGTGGCCGCATCGGCCAAGTATGCTTCGGACAAAGGCGTCTATGTATCGATCAACTACCTTGTGTTTCCGGGTGTCACAGACCGTGAAGAAGAGATCGAAGCGATGATCGATTTTATCAACAAGAACGGGATCCGCTTGATTCAGATGCGGAACCTGAACATCGATCCGGAATACTATCTGACGCATATCCCGAAACCGAAAGGGGATATTCTCGGCATGAAAACGATGATGGATATCTTCCGCGCCGAATGCCCCCATACGGAAATCGGTTCCTTCACACATGTACCGCCAGTAGAGTTTCGCAGAAAGAAAGTCATGTAGCGGAATTTTCCTTTTCATCCACATTGTCATTGCCAGTAAGTACGTGCTATAATACCATTCAGTTGATTTTTAGGCTATGGCAAATACTATGGCCGGAAAGAGGTGACAACAATGAAACAAGGTATTCATCCGGAATACAAGATCACGACAATTACCTGCGCATGTGGTAACAAGTTTGAAACAGGTTCTGTCAAAGAGAACCTCCGCGTCGAGATCTGCTCGAAATGCCACCCTTTCTTCACCGGTAAACAGAAGTTTGTCGATGCGGGCGGTCGTGTGGATCGTTTCAAGAAGAAATACAACTTGTAATGCGCAAGCAGATGAAGCCGGGCAATTTGCTCGGCTTTTTCAACGTATGAATCGCAATGATATACACATGTTTTCATGATGAGCGCTTCGAACGAAGTTTTTTACGTAGCTACTTATCAACGTTTGTTTACATAGCCGCCTTATCGGCGTCTCGATAGCAATTTTGGGGTGTCCTTGTAGGAGGAGAGATCCTGTTGTATTTTGTTAAACAATCGGGGTGGATTGAGGTCATTTGTGGCAGTATGTTTTCGGGTAAGAGCGAAGAACTGATTCGGCGGGTGAATCGGGCGCGTATCGCCAAACAGAAGGTTCAAGTGTTCAAGCCCTCGATCGATGTTCGCTATCATCATTCGGCAGTTGTGTCGCATAACGGAACACAGGAAGATGCATGGGCCGTTGATTCGGCAGCCGTGATCATGGAGTTGGTCGATCCGGATACGGAAGTGGTTGCGATCGATGAAGTGCAATTCTTCGATGAACAGATTATCGACGTATGCAATTCGCTGGCAGATCGCGGGCTTCGCGTCATCGTTGCGGGATTGGATCTCGATTTTCGCGGCAAACCGTTCGGGCCGACCCCAGTGTTAATGGCGATGGCTGAATATGTGGATAAATTGCAGGCCATCTGTGTTAAATGCGGCAATCCTGCTAACCGTACACAACGTCTGATCAATGGGCATCCGGCGTATGCGAGCGATCCCGTAATTCTGGTAGGCGCTGCAGAAAGTTATGAAGCCCGCTGCAGACATTGTCATGAAGTGCCTGTACGCCCTGCTGTTCATGTGAGCGAGTAAAGAAGATCAAGATCAGCTCCTAAAACGGTTTCCTCCTGGGGGAATTGTAGAAGCCGTTCTTAGGAGCTTCTGTGTTTAAAGATCCTCTTGATAAAACTCATCGTTATTTTGATTCTTCACGGCCGGCTCCACGACAAAGTCGCCGAGAATCACCTCTTCTGCAGCTTCTAATCCTCTGTCCTTCGAAGCTTCCGACCGATTCGGTCGTTCTCCCGCATGTTCGAACGTTTCATTGAAGTGAACAGCATCTCCGCGTAACCGATGATTCGAAGCCATTCGTTCATATACATTCTCTCCGATGATTTCAGCATCTTTAGCCCACTCGTCCAAGCCGTCTTCAGGCTTTCCTTTTTTGAATTCCATCTGCATATCTCTCCTGTGCGTGGGGTTGTATTTCTTAGATGTAATATGAACCATTTCATCTGTTATTATCGAGTGAATGGCCTTCATCGATAAAAATAAAGCATTCGGTGAAAAACTTTCCGCCCGAACGGTTACACTATGTTTGCCACTCTGTCGGAAAAGTATACGATAGAGCCCAAAATAACGGTCTTATCTTTTCAAGGAGTTGATCCGTTTGCAGCAAAACCTTTCTCTGTCAGCGCTTCAGCAACTGCGGCAAGCTACGCAAACGATGCAGAACATCTATGTGCAAGTGGAAAGTACGTTGAATGCTCCGATCCGCCAACAACACCAACAATTGGAGAGGATTCATCAAACCGTGCGTAACTGTTACGAGGAAGCTGACCGAGCCCTGTCTTTCTTACAAGAAAACGCCAAAAAAATTCAAATGCAGGCTTTACAGTCAAGACTTTGACACGAAACAAGCTCATACCTGCCATTTAACGACTCACCTGCTTTCGAAAGGCTCAATTACCATAAATAACGTAATAAAAAACGTATAGACTTGGATATAATAAAGATAACCCTTGTTTCTTCTCCTCGTAAAAACGCGGAGATAGATGTTTCCCCTTCCCATGGAAGGGGATTTTTTTATTGAATATTTACATGAATGGTATTGTACACCCAAAAAACGCAACGAAATGTCGAAAATTATAGTAAAAAAAGTGAGGAGGAATGAGAGAATAGGATGAAGAGAACAATCGTATCGATTTTAACGGGAGCAACTTTACTGGGAGGTATAACAGGCACAGCTTTCGCCGAACCGAACCTGGCTGGTCAGGTCGTCTATGGAAATATTACTTACTACAATGGTGAAGGAAAAATAGGCGCCGACGGTAAAGTCTTGTCCTCTTATGATTGTGCAACGAAAATAGGATTCGATGAACCGCCGGCAGGTACGCGCATAGCGGTTCGAAACTTGGATAACAATCGGCTCGCATTCGTGTATAAATGGGATCGAGGATCATTGCCGAACGCCGTCTTGGACGTTATGCCATACGTTTTCTCGAATATTTTGGGGCAAGACACCTATTATGGAATCATACACGGACGCTATTTCCATGATTAATGGATTGCGTACAATAGATACGTAGATCCGATTGAAGATACAGAAGTGAAGAGATGCATGAATCCCTTTGCTTCTGTATTTTTAAACATTCAGGAACGTATACATGAAGGGATGTGTTTTGGATAACGTATACGTTCCGAATGTCACATTGCTAGCTTTATAACACGATGCGTTCGTACAGTGCCTAACGAAACTTCCATACGAAAACGGCTTAGGGTTTCGGTTGATTGGGACTGTACCGGCTATAACCTAGAGGTACCGATATGACAAGAAAAATTCTACTCTCATTTGTTGCATGTATGTTCTCCGTATGGCTCGCTACCGGCTGCGGCAGAGGATCCGATCAAGAAATGCTCGTCGCTTTTTCGGATACAAATGACAGAGTGCAGTTTTATGATACGAACCCGGAAAAGAATCAGACTCAGCTTTTGGATCAGCAGCAACTGACCAACTATCCGACGGCCGTTCCGTCAGCCGATCGGAAGATCTTATATTATACGGGGCGGGATAAGAAAGGACTTATTCAATTATTCGAATGGAATCTCGCTACGAAGGAAAGGAAGCAGCTCACCGACCGTCTGGCGAATGTGGATTTTCTCCGTATCGACCCGAAACATTCGAAAATCTATATGCGGGTGGTTCTTCCGGGTGAGCGAAACTTTCATCTGGCTACATATGATATCCGGACGCAAACAGTTGATGTTTGGAATGCCGCGGAAAAAGATTTGAGTGTCAAATACTTTGATTACGATCCGTCTTCCGATCAGATCTTATCGTTAACCTATTCTTTGCAAGATGATTTTACGAAGGTCGAACAAGCCAACAAGAATCAGGCGGTGCCCCAACCGCCCACCTATCATCTGACCCTTTTTCAGCCGAACGATAAAAAGGGCAAAGAAATCACAACCATAAACAAAGATGTGACCGATGTGTCCATCTCAACCGGCGGTAAAAAGGCCCTTTTCACCGTCGCCGATTCCTTCGACGAACATGCCAAACATACCGTATATCAGTTGGATCTGGATTCCGGTCGCTCGGTTCCCCTTTTCTCAGATTCAGACACGTATACGCAGATCAAACAAGCGCAGTTTTCTTCTGACGGCAAAGGAATCTATTTTCTAGCCACGAAGGAAAACGGCGAAACGATGCATGATCAAGCGGGCTATCAATCCAAACCAAAAGCGATTTGTTATTATGATGAAACGACAAAGAAGATATCGGAAGTTTGGTATAAGACAAACGGTGTCATCAATAACTACATGCTTTTGAGATGAGCCACCGGCCAGTTTGGGAGGCAGGGATACCCCCTGCTTTTTTGTTTGCATTATGATACAATAAGGGAATCAGATGTCTCGCCTTGTTTACTAGAAGGGGCGTGTGAACAAACGATGGAGCCACAGATGTATATTGGCGGTCAGGCCGTGATCGAAGGAGTTATGATGCGCAGGGGCGACAAAGTTGCCGTCGCCGTGCGCAAACCGAACCGCGACATTCATGTCGATATGGAAACGCGCGAGTCTTTGGCTGATAAGTATCCGCTACTGCGTTGGCCGATCCTGAGGGGATGCGCAGTGCTTTATGAGTCGATGGTCGTTGGGATGCAGGCACTGACAAAGTCTTCTCACCTTGCATTTGATGAAGGTGAGGAAGCCATGTCGCCTTGGCAACTGGCGGTGACCATCTTCTCGTCACTCGTGTTCGGAATCGGGTTTTTTATATTGCTGCCAGTTTTTATCGCCAAATGGGTAACGACAAGTGGAGTCGGATTTGCTCTTGTGGAAGGGGGATTGCGCCTGGCCTTTTTTATAGGGTATATCGGGGCGATCTCTTTCATAAAAGACATCCGGCGGACTTTCGAATACCACGGAGCCGAGCATAAAACGATCAATTGCTTTGAGGCCGGAGAGGAATTGATCGTTGAGAATGTGCGCAAACACACGTTGATTCATAGACGTTGCGGAACCAGTTTCCTGCTGTTTGTTTTTCTTTTTTCGATCGTTTTGTTTTCCTTCTTCTCTGGGCAAACGTTACCTTTGCTGTACAAAGTTCTTGCCCGGATACTTTTATTGCCTGTCGTGGCGGGGCTGTCCTACGAGTTGATCCGTTTGTCCGCATCCACGACAAACCCGCTGTTGCTCGCACTTGTTACGCCGGGTTTTTGGATGCAGCGCATGACGACGCGCGAACCCGATGACGAACAGATCGAAGTGGCGATCGCATCCGTGAAAGCGATTCTTGAGGAGCATACCGAAGATGATCGCGCCGGATCTTCATATACGGATGAGTCGGCGACAGGATAGCGGGGAATGGAGTGACTTTTGGGCGCAAGGCGATATAGCCATCTAAGCACGACTTTCAATAGCAGTGAGGTGATTGTATATGATCGATCGTCTGCAAGCGATCGAAGACCGATATAACCAACTATCCGATCTTCTCTGTGACCCTGAGGTCATCAACAATCCCGAGAAGTTGCGCACGTATGCCAAAGAGCAAGCCGATATCGAGGAAACCGTGCAAGTCTTTCGCGAATACAAAAAAGTTGTGAAAGGGATTGCGGACGCGAAATCTATGTTTCAGGAAAAACTCGACGACGAAATGCGCGAACTCGTCAAGATGGAGCTTGACGAACTGACGGAACGGGAAGCCGATTTAAAGGAAAAACTGACCGTTCTCTTATTGCCGAAAGATCCGAATGATGACAAGAACGTCATCGTCGAGATCCGCGGTGCCGTAGGAGGGGAAGAAGCGGCATTGTTCGCAGGTGATTTGTTCCGCATGTATACGCGTTATGCAGAACGAAACGGTTGGAAAATCGATGTGATCGACGCGGCGGAAACAGACCTCGGCGGTTATAAAGAGATCATCTTCATGGTCAATGGCAAAGGGGCTTATTCCAAGCTGAAATTCGAATCGGGCGGTCATCGTGTACAGCGGGTTCCGGCAACCGAATCGGGAGGACGCATTCATACATCGATGGCGACTGTTGCCGTATTGCCGGAAGTCGAAGAGGTGGAAGTGGAGATTCACGAGAAAGATTTGCGGATCGATACGTTTTGCTCGACGGGTCCCGGCGGGCAGTCTGTGAATACCACGCAGTCGGCGATCCGTATCACCCACCTTCCCACCGGGATTGTTGTCTCCTGCCAAGACGAGAAATCCCAATTGAAGAATAAAGAAAAGGCGTTGAAAGTGTTACGTGCACGCCTTTATGAAAAGCAACAACAGGAGCAACAAGCCGAATTGGCTGCCGCGCGCAAGAGTCAAGTGGGTTCAGGTGACCGCTCCGAACGCATTCGTACGTACAATTTCCCGCAAAGCCGTGTCACCGATCATCGGGTCGGACTGACATTGCACAGATTGGACGCGGTTCTGCAAGGCGATCTCGATGAGATTATTAACACGTTGATCGCGGCAGAGCGCAGTGAACAGTTGAAGGCGGCGGGCAATGACTAAGGAAACGATACGGGATGTCATCTTAAGGGCATCCCGTTTTTTAGAGGACAAAGGGATTCGCCACCCGCGCTTAAATGCGGAAGTTCTCTTGCAACACGTATTGGGGTGGGAGAAATATCAACTGCTTGCGGAAATGCACATGGAGTTTCCCGAAGAAAGCCGCGAGACTTACGAACGGTTGATCAAGCGGCGCGGGTCGCATGAACCGTTGCAATATATCGTGGGGCATCAGGAGTTTTTTGGGCGCGATTTCATCGTGCGTAAAGGGGTTCTCATCCCCCGGCCGGAAACGGAGATCTTGGTTGAAGAAGTCTGTAAACGGAAAGAGATGTTTACCGGTCATCCGGTGATCGTGGATGTCGGTACCGGCTCAGGCGCGATTGCCGTTACGCTGGCACTGGAGTGGCCCGAAGCGAAAGTGTTGGCGATCGATCTGTCAAAGGATGCTCTTCTCGTCGCCCAGGAAAACGCAGCGCGTCTCAGAGCTTCCGTATCTTTCCTTCAGGGGAATCTGCTTGAACCGATCTTGCGGAAAGGCCAGCGAGTCGATGTACTCGTTTCGAATCCTCCTTATATCCCGAGTGAAGATGTGCAACACCTCGACGAAGAAGTCCGTTGCTATGAACCGCTATTGGCGCTTGACGGCGGAGAAGACGGATTGAGTCCCTATCGCATGATGGTCACGCAGTTGCCTCTTGTAATGCGGGAAGAAGGTCCTGCCCTCGTAGCGTTTGAGGTCGGCATCCATCAGGCGGAAGCAGTCGCCCGCTTGATCGAACAAGGATGGCCGCCGGCGAAAACGACAATCATACCCGATTGGCAAGGGATCGGTCGTGTCGTGATCGGCTGGCGTGAATCTATCAATTGGTTTTGCTAGAAAAGTATATTCAAGAGCCCTCCCGGAGATACTGAATCTATCAAGCAAAAGTATCAGGGGAGGGCTTCATGATGCGGGTCAAAATCATGTTCGGACTTGCTTTAACAATGCTGGTCACGATGGCGGGTAGCGGATGGCAGACGACATTTGGCGGTCTTACCGCTTTGGCAGAACAGGAAGAAGTCATTGGATCATCCGTTTCTGAAATTCCCGATCATGCCATTCGCTTTCGCGTCATTGCCAACTCGGATTCACCGGAAGATCAGCTGCTGAAGCGAGAGGTTCGCGACCGTGTCATTGAAGAAGTAGGGAAAAAACTGTACCGCGTACAAACGGAAGAAGAAGCGAGGCAGATTCTGAAACGAGATATATCGGAGATCGACCGAATCGCAAAAGAAGTGCTGCGGGAGAAAGGTTCTTCCTATCCGGTGAAAACCGAGTATGGGATCGTCCCTTTTCCGACAAAGATCTATGGGGATAAAGTATATCCGGCAGGCAATTATGAAGCGCTGCGCATTGTTATCGGCAAAGGAGACGGACAGAACTGGTGGTGCGTTTTATTTCCTTCCTTATGTTTCGTGGACATCGCGAATGGAGATGCCGTACAGGTCAAACCGAAAGATATGGACGCTTCCGTCAAACCTCTCGGTACGATCGAAGTCTCTTACGGTAATCCCTCCCATAAACAGAAAGTCCAAGTTCGTTCCGCCATTCTCGATGAGATCATCCGTATGTTTACAAGGATCAGCAGTTTCTTTCACAAACTGTTTCACTCATAGATGACCGGGTTCTTTATCGGAACCTGTTTTTTCGTGTACAGGGGTGAGAGTGATGTTTGGCATCAAGGATCTTTTACTGAATATCCTGATCATCATCATAGGGATCTTAATCTATTACTCCATTAAAATCGAACAGCGATTTCAAAAATTAATCATCGGGTTGATTTCTGTGACCGCAACAGTCGCATGCATGATTTTTCCGTTTACGATCGTGCCTGGGAACATATATGATCTGCGTTCGATACCGATCCTTCTCGGTTTCTTGTACGGAGGATATGAAGTGGGCCTTGCAGATCTGTTGGCAGCCCTTCTTTATCGTTATGGATTGGGTGGGTACGGATTCTATACGGCGCTATACAGTGCGATCGCATTGGTGGGCTTGACCGTTTTTTTTGTTCCCCTGTATCAAACCTTGAATCGAAAGCGCAGAATTCTGACGGCCATGGCCATCGCTTTTTCCACGTCGTTGCTCATTGCGCTCATCGGATACTATCGAATCCATGAACTGGTTCCCGACAGTAAGGAAAACATACTGGTTTTCTTCGCCGGTTTTTGTTTTCTTCATGTTCTTGCCATGTGGGTCTCCGTTCATTTGATTGAAAATATGCGGGAAAACAAGGCGATGGAAATCGAGATGCAAAAAGCGGAGAAGTTGCATGTGTTAGGTGAGCTTGCCGCCTCCATCGCACATGAGATCCGCAATCCCATGACGGTGGTTCGGGGGTTTGTCCAGCTTTTATGCTCGCGGGAGGTAAGTGAAGAAGACAAACGGTATATGAAATTGATCATCGATGAGTTGGACAGGGCCGAAGAGATCATCAACGATTACTTGTCTCTCACGAAACCGCAAATCGAGAAAGCGGAAACATTCGATGTCGTGGAGCATGTTCGACATATCGCAAATGTATTATCTTCTTGTGCGAAACCGCGAAATGTGGAAATCGAAATGAAAGGGGACAGTTCTTGTTCACTGACGACCAACCAAGTCAGGTTTAGTCAGGTGTTGGTCAATTTGATGAAAAACGGAATTGAAGCCATGACCAAGGGCGGAACGCTTCAAGTATTCGTTTGCCGTAAAGATGAACATGTGATTATCGAGATCATCGATACGGGTGTCGGAATGACACGGGATGAAATCAACCGGTTGGGAACCCCATTTTATTCGACAAAAGAGAAAGGAACAGGGTTGGGATTGATGGCCAGTTATCGGATTGTACAATTGATGAACGGCAAGATTCAAGTAGACAGCGAGAAAGGGAAAGGAACCTGCTTCTCTATCATTTTGCCTCAATCATCTCGTAAAGAAATATAGGCGAGAAGGTCTATGATCCTTGACTCATTCATATGTATCATTAATGATGGCAGTAGAATACGAGATTCATACCAGGGGGATATCAGCATGGCCATACAAATACGCCGAGGCACCATCGAAGATGTGGAGCAAGTTGAGGAATTGCTCATGGCGGCAGGTGTGGGTAACGCGGGTGTACAAGAGTGGATTGACCATTTTCTGATCGCATTGAACAACGAGACAGGCAACATGGTGGGGACCGTTGGTGTGGAACGATACGGAAACAGTTGCTTGCTGCGTTCGCTGGTCTTGACGAAAGAGATCGCGACGGAACCGGAAGGAATGAAACTGATCCAACTCTTTCTCTCCTATGCAGAAACGGAGGGTGTGGAAGAACTCTACTTATTCACAGCTGTTCCACATATATTTATCCACATGGGATTTGAAGAGATCGAGTTTGATGAGATTCCCCTTTCTATTCAGGATTCTCCGCATGCGATCCAACAGATTGGACGAGGTGTGCCGATGAGGAAACGGTGCATAACTCACTAATTATCCACAGATGGATGTGGATAATGTGAATAAAATAGAACAGTCGTTCTCGTATTCTGTCGAATGATGAAGGATTATGCCTAAAAACCTGCCTTTTTGATATACTATCGTTGAAAGGCGGGTATTTTTATGCAAACGAAGCGATTAACTGCCGACGAGAAAAGCATCGCCTATGCGGGAACACTGATCCGGAATGGGGAAGTCGTTGCTTTTCCGACGGAAACGGTTTATGGGCTCGGCGCGGACGCGACGAATCCGGCGGCTGTGGATAAAATTTTTCAAGCAAAAGGGCGGCCGTCCGATAATCCACTGATTGTCCACATTGCGTCAGAGCGTGATTTGGAGCGCTTAGTTAAGGAAATCCCCGACACGGCGCGAAAGCTTATGGATGCGTTCTGGCCGGGGCCTTTGACATTAATTTTTCCCAAAAAAGATGGAATCCCAGATCAGGTGACGGCGGGGCTTGATACGGTCGGGATTCGCATGCCGAACCATCCGGTGGCGCGCATGTTGATCGAGTCATCCGGAGTGCCTCTCGCCGCGCCGAGCGCAAACCGTTCGGGACGTCCCAGTCCAACCACCGCGGAACATGTGCTCGAAGATTTGGATCATTTGATCGCCGCTGTGATCGATGGCGGTCCTGCGGGCGTGGGGGTAGAATCGACGGTTGTGGATATCACCTCTCCAGTGCCCATGATTTTACGGCCCGGAGGCATATCGCAGGAACAAATCGGGCACGTGGTTGGTGATGTGCTTTTGGATCCGGCATTGAAACAAACGTCACCTAGAGAGCTGAAACAGCCCCCCAAGTCTCCAGGGATGAAATACACACATTATGCACCGCGCGGGGATATGTGGATTGTTTCGGGGGAGGACAACTCCGTGGTCTCCCGTATCCAGTCCTATGTGGATCGGTCACGTTTAGAAGGTGCGCGTGTGGGTGTGTTGACAACTGATGAACATGTGGATATGTATCGGGCAGATGCGGTGATCTCTTGTGGACAGAGGAGTGATTTGTCCACAGTTGCAGCAGGCCTTTATGCCGCTTTGCGCGCGTTTGATCAGCAGGGTATCGAACGGATCTATGCGGAAAGTTTTCCACGGGAAGGAATCGGACTCGCGATTATGAATCGTTTGATGAAAGCGGCTGGGTATCGCGTATTGACCTGAATACTTTTCTGATAGGTAGGAAGACCTTTGGGTTAATGGCCAAGGGTCTTTTTTTATTGGGTGCGGCAGGGTGACTTCCTTGAAAACTAGTGCTTGGGTGGGTTGCATCGCTTTGCGCTTGGGTTCGATGAAGGTCGTCCCGCTGGGATTATTAACAGAGGTTGCGGAACGACCTTCAACTCACCTCTGCGCCGCAAAGCGATACAACCCACCCAAAAGCCACTCCGTTTCTTGAGATAGCCTTATACTTCTTCCCTCACAAGAAACTTTTCATCCTCTGATGGTGCCACTTGCGGCATGGAGGGCTTCCTTGTCAAAAAATGCTGAAGAACTGAGAAATTTGGCTGACAAGTTCACGAAATAAAAAGGAATTGCGCTTGAGAATGGAGAATTTTTCAGTTTTAGAAAGGCTTATAAGGGTGTATTACAAAAAATAGAAAAAGAGGGGTATTATGGCCAATATTTTAGTGGTTGACGATGCTGCATTCATGCGGATGATGATCAAGGATATGCTTACGAAAAGTGGACATCATGTCATCGCCGAAGCCAGCAATGGGAACGAAGCGATTGAAATGTACAAAAATTACAAACCCGATGTTGTCACACTGGATATCACGATGCCCGAAAAGGACGGCATTCAGACATTAAAGGAAATTAAAGCATTGGATCCTGATGCGCGAGTGATCATGTGTTCCGCGATGGGACAACAACAGATGGTCATCGAAGCGATTCAAGCAGGGGCCAGAGATTTCTGTGTGAAGCCGTTTCAGCCGGAACGCGTATTGGAAGCGATCAATAAAGTTTTAGCGTAGGGGGCTGTTTTCGTGCACGCAGAATATTTGTCCATGTTTATCGATGAAACGAGAGAACATTTGCAAGCATGGTCGGATGGGATGTTGGAAATCGAGAAATCGAAAGATTTGGCGGTCATCCCTACCATTTTTCGTGCTGCTCATACAATCAAGGGGATGTCGATGACCATGGGGTTCACCCACATGGGTGACATCACTCACCATGCGGAAAACCTGTTGGATCAGATCCGGAATGGACTTCTCCCCTTGTCTGCCTCTGTTGTCGATGCTTTGTTTCATGCATTGGATGCATTAGAAACACTTTTAGAGGAGGTTGAGGAGTTCGGAGAGGAGCGTTCGCATGACTGGAGCGCGCTTCTCGAGGAATTGGACCGCGTCTTGAGACAAGAGGAGACGTCTGAGAATCCTGCGCGTGAGGAGATGGCAGCGGCTTCCTCGACGAAAACGATCGTGCAAACGATTGCCGAAACCGCCATGGAACAGGGCCAACGCGTGTATGAAATCGAGATCGGTTTCAGCGAGGATTGCTTGATGCCGATGGCCCGCTGGGCGCAGGTAAGACAAACGTTCGATGAAGACAAACTGCTTCACACC
>NZ_BOQE01000001.1:300000-400000 GCF_023705585.1 Collibacillus ludicampi | reverse complement strand
ACCGGGATGAACCGACCGCTGGTGTCTCAGTTGTGGTGCCAACCGCATCGCTGAGTAGCTATGTCGGGCCGGGATAAGCGCTGAAAGCATCTAAGCGCGAAGCCCCCCTCAAGATAAGACTTCCCACTCGGTCAACGAGGTAAGACCCCCTGAAGATGACAGGGTGGATAGGCGGGAGGTGTAAGCACCGCGAGGTGTTGAGCTGACCCGTACTAATCGGTCGAGGGCTTAACCTAAATCTCATACGCGGTCGCATTCGCTTTCAGTTATGAGGGAACCTCCTCACCAAACATCTTCTGTCTAGTGGCAATGGCGGAGAGGACACACCCGTTCCCATCCCGAACACGGAAGTTAAGCTCTCCAGCGCCAATGGTACTTGGGGTGGGAGCCCCTGGGAGAGTAGGTCGCTACTAGGCAGAATGACATGCTTCCTTAGCTCAGTTGGCAGAGCGCATCCATGGTAAGGATGAGGTCGCCGGTTCGATCCCGGCAGGAAGCTCCATGATCATGCTATTTGAATGTGTGCTTCGCAGTTTCGTTTGAAGAGTTGTCTTCATGGCACAACGGAATTTTATTCAAGCAGTCTTTTGGGGGTATAGCTCAGTTGGTAGAGCACCTGCCTTGCAAGCAGGGGGTCAGCGGTTCGAATCCGCTTACCTCCACCAAAAAATGCTTGACTTAAATCGATAAAATATGATATGATAAATCGCGTCTCACTGATATATAATCGTCGCGGGGTGGAGCAGTTGGCAGCTCGTCGGGCTCATAACCCGAAGGTCGCAGGTTCAAGTCCTGCCCCCGCAACCAGAAGGCTCGGTAGCTCAGTCGGTAGAGCAGAGGACTGAAAATCCTCGTGTCGGCGGTTCGATTCCGTCCCGAGCCACCACCATAAGCCATCTTAGCTCAGTTGGTAGAGCGATTCACTCGTAATGAATAGGTCACCGGTTCGAGTCCGGTAGATGGCTCCAGTATGGAGGGGTACCAAAGTGGCCAAATGGGGCGGACTGTAAATCCGTTGCGTAAGCTTCGTAGGTTCGAATCCTACCCCCTCCACCAGATATGGCTCGGTAGCTCAGTTGGTGAGAGCGACGGATTCATAACCCGTAGGTCGGCAGTTCGACTCTGCCCCGAGCCACCATTTGTAAACTTTGGGGAGTCGCCAAGCGGTAAGGCAACGGACTTTGACTCCGTCATGCGTAGGTTCGATCCCTACCTCCCCAGCCAGATGCGGTCGTGGCGGAATTGGCAGACGCGCAAGATTCAGGTTCTTGTGAGTGCAAACTCGTGGAGGTTCAAGTCCTCTCGACCGCACCAATTGCGGAATGTAGCGCAGCTTGGTAGCGCGCACGCTTCGGGAGCGTGAGGTCCAGGGTTCGAATCCCTGCATTCCGACCAGTTTTCAAATCATGAGTACGTCGAGGTGGCGGAATAGGCAGACGCGCACGTTTGAGGGGCGTGTGGGTTTCCCGTGCGGGTTCAAGTCCCGCCCTCGACACCATACGGAGAGATGTCCGAGTTGGTCGAAGGAGCACGATTGGAAATCGTGTAGGCGTTAACAGCGTCTCAAGGGTTCGAATCCCTTTCTCTCCGCCATTATAAATCGATGCGGGTGTAGTTCAATGGTAGAACTCCAGCTTCCCAAGCTGGCGGCGTGGGTTCGATTCCCATCACCCGCTCCATATGGGCCTATAGCTCAGCTGGCCAGAGCGCACGACTGATAATCGTGAGGTCAGTGGTTCAAGTCCACTTAGGCCCACCAGTATTAAGTGTAATAGGCAATATTACTTCATACAGGACGGGATATAGCGCAGCCTGGTAGCGCGCACCCTTGGGGTGGGTGAGGTCGTGGGTTCAAATCCCGCTATCCCGACCATTATGCCGAAGTGGCGGAATTGGCAGACGCACACGACTCAAAATCGTGCGGGAAACCGTGTGGGTTCGAGTCCCACCTTCGGCACCAAAATTTGCGGGTGTAGTTCAATGGTAGAACTCCAGCCTTCCAAGCTGGCGGCGTGGGTTCGATTCCCATCACCCGCTCCAAAGAGGAAGACCATCTAGTTCAGCTAGGTGGTCTTTTGTTTTTGTTGAACGTTCATACCGCAATCATCAAAGCTAGTAACCTACGTGATAACTAGTTATTTAAATAACGGGCTAACGGGCAGAAGAGTGCAACTTACCTGCTGTTCAATTTGGCGAAAAGAACCGGGGTAAAGAAAAAACACCGATAGTCGGTGCTCTTTTTTTATGCGCAAGACGGCTAAATTCGAGTTGGATACATCCTCGCCAGGTAATCCGCGAGCTGATCAAAGGTTCCGCTAAAACCTTGTTTCATTGACTCGAACCCTGCTTCAAAGGTCCTATGCTCTTCCTCTGTCGCGTTTATAGGGCCTCCTCGAAGGATAAGTGAGGTTTTGCCATCATTCTCGGATAGTGTAAGCGTATTTAATACTTCGAGCGGCCACGTTGGGCTAAATGGTGCCCGAGTTATGTTGCCTTTCTCATCAGCGAAGGAATTGACGAAGACGATTTTCTCCGGCGCAACGATTTCTTGAAAAATAAACTTCCCCCACATTTCGTGGCCATCAGGTGATCTCATGCTGTAGTGAAAGATGCCACCCGGGCGGAGATCTAATTTGGCGACACCGAACGAGAAGCCTTTCGGTCCCCACCAGTGTTGCAGGTGCACTGGATCGGTCCACGCCTTGAACACAAGCTCGCGAGGAGCATCGAAGGTGCGCGTGATAACTAACTCGCGTTCGCCATCGTTCGATGCGATGTTGTTTGTTGCATTGTTATTGGTCATGCCATTCCTCCAAAATTAAATAATATTGTTTTAAAGAATCATAGCGACAATCCAAAAAAGTTTGGTCGTACCGCTGAAACTCCTTGTTAGGCTTTTTCTTGTCACTTTTTTTCTTATTTTTTCACATGGGAATCCAAACCTCGCACCGATAATCATCTGCTGTCGTATCTCCCGGTGGATATACCTCCAGCTCGGGCGCTTCGGCGTGTTCATATCCTGTAGAGGGAAACCATTCTTGAAATATTCGGCCGAACACATTTTGTATGGCGCTTGGAATCGGTCCGACAGAGGTGAAGATCGCCCAAGTGGAAGCGGGGATCGTGCGAAGGAAGAATCCTTCAGAAGGTGTTGTTAGATCGGTACGAGTTGCGATCATATAAGTGAAAACTTCCTGATCTGGCTGCATATCCATGCAAATGCCAAGCAAATTCCCGTCTGTGCTGATAGAGCCCAGCTTGTCCGTGGTGCCATTCCGAAGACATTCCTCCCAGAACCTCGGGATTTGGCGCATATGCTCTTCTTCCCGGCACGAGACCTTCGTAGACTTGCCGACGACCGTAAAAGCCTCTTTCTCCACGATTCGATAATCCATATCCTTGTCTCCCTTCAGTGTCAGATGGAAGGAGATACGGGGAAAAGCTTTCAGGCTCACGCCCGGATTACGAGCCTCCGAAGGCGCAATGCCGTGAATTTTCCGAAATGCTTTGGAGAAAGACTCTGGTGAGTCATAGCCGTATTTAAGCGCTACGTCCAACACCTTGGATGATGACGATGCCAGCTCTTGTGCAGCTAATGTCAGTTTGCGTTTTCGCATGTATTCGACCACCGTCATTCCGGTTAACATGTAAAACATGCGTTGAAAATGGAACGGTGACGTATAAGCCGCCTTTGTAATCTCTTCAATATCCAATCGTTCATCCATTTTTTTCTCCATGAGGTCAAGCGCCTCTTTCATTCGGTGTAACCATTCCAACCGCATCACCTCCCTTTGTTCAACATCGTATCACTGATGGAACGGGCCATCCTGTCATTGCGTGCTTTCCGTGAACAGGCTTCCATCTCATTTCCTCAATTATACAATAAACTTGCCGTTACAGACAGCACGGGGAACCGTATCAAAAGTTACCGTTACGTGTGATTCAACCATCGTGGATCGAAAATTGAGGATTGCTACATTCAAGCGAGTCTACCTTTCTGTACCTAGTACGATCATATCCACATTCAAATCGCGTTCTGATTTCATGAATACCACCATGTGATAACTCACATTCTGTATAACAAAACGATGTTAAGAAGTTAACTAAAAGACCTCAGATGAATCGTAGGGGTATTGAATCTCCTCGTTTTGATTGAGTCCCTGTAAAGCCCGATTCACGACGGATACAGGAACACCCAATTGATCAGCGATATCGAATGCCGTCTCAAAACGGACACCTTTTTCTCTTGTTGTTTCACATATTCCTGTATGTTGTGTACAGCTACCTCTAAATTCTCCATAGTGGCCCTCCTAATCTGATGCTCGTTTGCCATAGTTTTTGAACATGCACTCATTTTATTCCGTTTAACTTTTCCAGCGCTTATGATACATTGATTAAGAAACTGTATAGAGGAAGTAGGAGGTTTCGATGCGAATTGTAGTTGGAATATCAGGAGCCAGCGGAGCCATTTATGGAGTACGCCTGCTGGAAGTTTTACAAAAACTTGAAGTGGAAACACATCTCGTACTCAGCGAATCGGCCGCGAAAACAATCGAATACGAGACAACTTACACGCCGGACGAAGTGATCAAGATGGCTTCTTATGTATATGACAATAAAGATCTAGGTGCGGCGATATCCAGTGGCTCTTTTAAGGTCGACGGCATGGTTATCGCACCATGTTCGATCAAGACTTTGTCGGCGATCTCGACCAGTTTTAATTCGGAATTATTAACGCGTGCCGCCGATGTGAGTCTTAAAGAAAGACGTAAGCTTGTATTGGTCGTTCGGGAGACGCCATTGCACTTGGGACACCTTCAACATATGGTTCATGTTACGCAAATGGGAGGAATTATTTTGCCGCCAGTACCATCGTTTTACCATTTACCAAACTCGATCGATGACATTATCAATCATACGGTTGGCAAAGTCTTGGATCAATTTGGAATTGATGCAGATTTGTTTCGGCGTTGGTCAGGAATGTAAGGTAAATACTTAGGATCTTTTTGAAAGCAGATCTTTGATGCTTCTTAATCTATGATTTGTTATTGACAGACTTAAAGAACCTTGTTATTATATAGTCCGTCAAATTCTTATATCACCATGAGTGGAGAGATGTCCGAGTGGTCGAAGGAGCTCGCCTCGAAAGCGAGTAGGCGTGAAAGCGTCTCGTGGGTTCGAATCCCACTCTCTCCGCCATGTGACGGAATGTAGCGCAGCTTGGTAGCGCGCACGCTTCGGGAGCGTGAGGTCCAGGGTTCGAATCCCTGCATTCCGACCACAACGAAAAAGGAAGGGGCACATAGTTGTGTGACCTCTTCCTTTTCACATTCATGTACATAGTTCCGGAAAACATGGTCTCATCGCTTCAACGTGAGGTCAAGCGTATGCTCATGGCTTATAAGATCAAGATTCTTCATGTCGATGTTGGATGTCGACCGGGTCAGGAATTTTCGTCTGTGTTGTCAGTTGAATAAATTCTGTCACCGCGCGGGATTGAAACTGATTTTCCTTATAAAGAATCGAAAACTGGCGTTTAAGTTCGTGATTTTTGACGCGCAATGCGTTCAAGGTTCCAAGAGAAAGTTCTTTTCGAATGGTCCATTTTGAAATAAACGAGATTCCAAGACCGGCTTCAACCGCCTCTTTGATCGATTGTGTCGATCCAAGTTGAATCATCTTTTTGGGTTCAAATGGAAGTTCATGCAAAAGCTCATCCATGACGAAGCGCGTACCCGAGCCCGCTTCCCGCAAAATAAAAATTTCGTTGCTAAGATCGTTTAATTCTACATAAGAATAAGCGGACAATCGATGATTCGAAGGTACGATTAACATCAATTCATCGTCCATAAAAGGCGTGATCAAAAGACGCTTTTTAATTACTGGACCTTCCACAAGACCTACATCGATCATATTGGATAATGCATGTTCTGCGATTTCCTCCGTGTTGCCGATAAAAACTTCCACAGATACTTTCGGATACATTTGAGTATACGTTGCTAGCAGACGAGGGAGTACATATTCTCCAATCGTGAGGCTCGCACCGATGACCAAACGTCCGGTGACAAGTCCAATGAGATCGTTCAGGGCTTGCTGAGCTTCGTTATGGAGTCCAAGGATTTGAATCGCATAGTCATAAAGAATTTCGCCTGCACGCGTCAATTCTACGCGCTTGTTGCTACGTTCGAACAAACGTACCCCGTAGTGTTCTTCCAACGTTTGAATCTGCAAAGAGATTGCAGGCTGTGTTAGATTCAACGCCTCCGCGGCGCGAGAGAAATTTTTCTTCTCAGCCACAGTGGTAAATACAAGCAAATGATAATCAAGCATGTGAACACCTCTATTATTATTCTGAATTCTATTGTACTACAGAAGTTGATATATATTCCAAGTCATCCCGTAACAGGAATGACCAAAGCTGGAAGATAGCACGTCACAAAAACGTCGAAAATTTGTTGACTTCTCTTTGAAAATTGGTATGATAAAAATAGCAAGTATGTGAAAAATGACACAAACAGGGTGGGAGAAATGGCAAAAAAAGTAGTGATATTGGGTGCCGGCTATGCTGGATTAGTGACCGCTTTAAAATTAAACAAGCTGGCTTCTGCAGGAGATTGTGAAATTATTCTCGTGAATAAACATGATTACCATCAAATGATTACACAATTGCATGAATCGGCTGCAGGGGCGAAGAGTGACCGTGATATAAGAATTCCTCTGGCGAGTGTATTAAAAGGTAAGAATATTAAGTTTATTAAAGATACGGTCGAAGCGATTGATAAACAAGCGAAGCAAGTGAAGTTGAAATCACAAGTATTGTCTTATGATTACCTTGTCGTTTCGTTAGGCAGCGAATCGGAGTATTTTGGAATTCCTGGTCTGAAAGAATACAGTTTTTCTCTCAAATCGATCAATCAGGCGCGATTGATTCGTATCCACATCGAAAAATGTTTTGCAGATTACCATTATGATCCGACTCCAGATAAGCTAACGTTTGTAGTCGGAGGTGCGGGTTTCTCCGGTATCGAATTGGTAGGCGAGTTGGCGGATGCACTCCCGAAACTTGCAGAAGAAAACAACATTCCTTACGAGAGGGTCAAGCTCTATAACGTGGAAGCTGCGCCAATGATTCTCCCCGGATTCGACGAAGAACTTGTAAAAGTAGCTGAACATAGCCTGAAATCACGTGGTGTCAACTTCTTGGTCGGCGTACCGATCATTCGTGTGGAACCTGGAAAGGTCCACTTGAAAAACGGCGAGATCATTGAGACACAAACACTGGTTTGGACAGGCGGTGTGCGTGGTAGCCAAATTGTAATTGATGCAGGATTTGAGACTGAACCCCGCGGGCGCGCGAAAGTCGATGAATATTTGCGTGCTATCGGTCATGAAGATGTATTCATCATCGGTGATTCCTGTTTTGTCATGAATGAGGAAACGGGACGTCCTTATCCGCCTACCGCGCAAATTGCGATCCAAATGGGCGAAAACTGTGCAGCCAACCTGTATGCATCGATTAAAGGAACGCAAAAAGAGAAATTCGTTCCGAACCTTCTCGGTTCCGTTGCGTCCCTCGGACGGAAAGATGCGATCGGTAAAGTAGGCAAAAGCCTCAAGACCAAAGGATGGATTGCGTATCGCATCAAGGATATGTCACAAGTCCGTTATTTAGCGAAAATCGGAATGATCTTTAAATGAGCCGCAAACGGCAACTGAACGTATACAAACATGACAAATGGAATCAGATGAATATCATTGTACATGGGAAACGGATTGTCGTTTCAGAAATCTCTTCCATCTATGGTGAAGAAACGTTTGATTTTTTGAGTAAGGCAGAAGTTCAAGCTTGGGCACGTAAACGCTTCGCTAACGAGCCAAAAGAAGAATATGAACGTATTATGTCCATTTTTTCCAGAATATAATGGTTTTAAAAGGCGGTTTGACCGCCTTTTTTTTTGACCATCTATTCCCAAGCTTGCGGGTTTATGAATACTGATAATGAAGAGATGCATATGCGGAGTTCTATGCGGAAATCTTTTGAGAATCGTGTGTTCGTTTGCTCTCAAACTCCAGAGAAGTTGAAAGTAACGAAGAGAGGTGATGATACGGTCATGGGATATCATGTGATGCCATTGTTTGTATCACATTTGAAAAAGCTCTATCAATATATCGATGTGATGTTTCGTCGGAAAGATGACGGAGCCACGTTTAACAATAGCAAAAGAGAAACTCTTGGTTTTTTTGGGCACGTGAAACTGATGGAAGCACAAGCATTTCTTTTTGAAGCGACACGCGATGAAATGTACCTGACACATCTGAAAGAAGGAATTGAATTCTGCCGCAAACGAACTGTGAAACGGGGGATCGAAGATTGGTGGAGTGTGGATTTTAATCGCTCTTCGGGGTGGGTTGAGTCGAATCACCTGGGCATATTGGCTTTGAGCGTATATCGTTATTGGCACATAACAGGTGACAGCACGTACAATTCTTGGGTAGAGAAGTTGATGCTGCAAATTCCCAAGAATCGTGACGAAACGGGAACATATAAGATCGGTTACGGAACACGTGGGCGACAAACGGATGATCGGCGCTATTTGGCGGATCACGCAGAACTCCTTATCGGTTTCTATTCTTTATGGAAGTTAACAGGACGTGAAGAATATCGAAAACGGTACAAAGAGATTTTTTTGTTTTTAGACAAAGGATTTCGTGCCCTAGGAGGGGGCAGACGGCATGCCTGGGTCGTAGGACCGTATTCGATTCCATATGGAGAAGGAACGAGGAAAGAAATATGCAATAAGAGTCACACGACGTATTCACAGTTTTTCATTTCCCGGGACATCGTCTTAACGGAAGATAAGGAAAGATATGATAAATTGGTGCAGTCAACGGATTGGATCCTTCAGGAGGCAAGATTTAAGGACGGATTAATCGGATACAATCGTAAAGATGATAAAATGTTGGGGTGGTCCATCTATGCCGCATGCCAAACCTATTGGACGTATTTATTATCAAGAAGAGATGATTACTTCCTTGAAGCGATTGAAACGATTCAAGCGGTTTTAACGAAACAGCAAGCCAATGGATGTATACCTCCTTTTATTCCACATTCACATGCGATTGATTGGACTTCTATGGAGAAAAATGCCGCTGGATTAGGGGAAATATGGCAATTGACAGCCATCTTGGAAGGTTTGTCTCTCTGTGATTTGCATTTGAAACCGCAAGCGGTTTCCGTATGGCAACTGCACGAAGGAGATCCTTCGATTAAGGATGTATTATATGAGGAAGACAAACGTACCCTTCATATCGCTTTGACGGGTGAACACAGCGAAACCGAATCGTATCGCATCATTTCACCTGGTGGGCAGTTTGTTCGCTTTGTTTGCTCATTGCCGACGAAAATTAAACACGGATATTTATCGGATGGAAGGCCGTTTATCGATATTTTGATTTCGCGAGAACAACAAGAAGAGACTTTTTGTACATTTTCTGTGATCCACGAATAACGTGACAATATCCGCTTCTGCCTATCACACATTCCTTTCCCGGTTCCATAGGATATAGTAAAACATGCTTTGCCAATGGAAAGGTGGTGAATCCGATGGCTTTAAGCGGTTTCATGTTGTACACCATGTATATCATTCTGGGGTTGATTTCCCTTGATATCCTTGCTGGTTTATACAAAGCGATAACTACGAACTCCTTTAGTTTTGCAAAATTAGCGGGCTTCCTGCAAAGTGGAATTCTCTATCTCGTATTTCCATTGACCATCTTAGTATCTCTAATTCCCATGGATCCAACAGGATGGGTTTTAACAATTGCCTATTACCTCGCATCGCTTGGCATCGTAATCAAATATATCATGGATATTATCGGAAAACTCACGAAATAAAGAAGTTGGCCCATCTCGCTATGGATGGGCTTTCATTTTTTTTGTTCATCCATACCGCAAGAATTACTACATGGGATATGTCTTGGAGAACAACGTAAAGGAAGTATGACTTTCCTTTTATGATAGTGTATGAAGAATCTGTAAAATGTATGAAATGGGGTTGTACTTTCATATGTTTTAAAGTAGACTGGGAAGTGTAAAAAAATATTGATGATTGATATTCGCCATAACTCATCAAACCAGTGGCAGTCACGACGGGACTGTTCGTTATATGTTTGTCCGGTTGTGCAGTGAAACCCTTATTCGGCAGATGATTTTTTGTCTCTGCCATATAGGAGGAATGCTGATGTTTCAATGTCCGGCATGTGGAGAGCTTATGGAGATCTTGACGAATTATCATTGTATGTCACGTCATTCGATCACGAAGAAAGAATTGATCGAGAAGTATGGAACACCCAAATATGTGTCGCCATTGATGAGTCGCGAAGTACAGAATTGGATTCGTGAATCCACGATTATAACCAGGTTGGATTTCGACGTTGCTCAGGCAGCTGTAAGAAGTCAATTGAAGCGTGGATAGAGAGGATATATAGACCCTGCCGATGAAAGGTAGGGTCTTATCTATACATAATTTTTCCTGGTACGTAAATTCTACCTGTATAAAATGATGTGTCAGGGATGATTGTGAGCCGTCATTCATACGTTTTGTTAACGGATGGGGAACTTATGAGATTTGGAAGGACGTTATAAAAGCTTCTTTTTTGAATCGTTTAACATGAGATTGAAGTGCTACGATCGAAGCCTTTTTTTATGTTAGCTTCATGAGAGGATGGATGTTAATGAAAAACTTCGTAACACGGGGATGGAATGGATTGTCTGTTCATGTCTTGCCTACGGAGAAATTTAAGATGACGACCATCGCTGTAAATCTGCAAACCGATCTGGAAGAAGACAAGGCAACGAAGGTTGCATTAATTCCACATGTTTTGATGCGCGGTTCACAAACGTATCCGCAGTCGGAACATATTCAACAGACACTGGCAAACTTGTACGGGGCATCACTCTCCGTGGGCGTAGCTAAAAAGGGAGAGCAACAGGTGATCGAGTTTCAAATGAAAATCGCCAATGAAAAATATTTGGGGACTGGTGAACCACTGCTTGAGCAAGGGATCGATTTACTCGTGGATGTCCTTCTACGACCGGCATTGGAAGATGGGGCGTTTGTAAAAGATTTTCTTGAGAAAGAAAAGGAACAGCATATCAAGCGAATCGATTCCTTGTTTGACGATAAGATTCAGTATGCTGTAGAACGCTGTTTGTCTGAGATGACAAAAGGTGAACGTTATGCGATTCCCAGACTCGGACAGAAAGAAGATTTACAAAAAATCGATGCACAAACGCTGTATGATGCTTATCGGGACTTGTTGCGCACGGCACCCATGAATTTGATGGTCGTTGGTCATGTGGAACCGGAAAGGGTGTGGAACTTGTTTGCATCCAAGCTACAATTGGAAAGGGCATCCGTCCGCCAATTACAAGCACCGCAAATCGTTCCCCGAGCGAAAGATGTCAAAGAAGTGATTGACCGCCAGGATGTAACGCAAGGAAAGTTAAACATCGGCTTTCGTACGGGAGGTCTTACATACCAATCGGATCAATATCCGGCATTACTGGTCTATAATGGGATATTCGGGGGGTTCCCACATTCGAAGCTATTTGTAAACGTGAGAGAAAAATCGTCGCTTGCCTATTACGCATCCAGCCGTCTCGATTCGATTAAAGGGCTTCTTTACGTCCAGTCCGGTATTGAAATTGCCAATTACGAAAAGGCTGTCTCGATTATTAAAGAACAATTCGAAGCGATGAGAAACGGGCAGATCGATGAACGCGAACTGGAATTCACGAAGAACGGTCTGATTAACCAGTTCCGCACGTTGATGGATTCACCGGAGGCCATGATCGATATATATTTGAACGGGTTGGTAGCAGGACGGCAGTGGATTCCGGAGGATCTTTGCGAGCAAGTCGCTCGTGTCACCATTGAGGATGTTGTCGAAGTGGCTAAGCAAATCAGTCTGGATACCATCTATTTCTTGCGTGACAAGGAGGAACGTGCACATGCATGAGAAGACATACGGGCAATTAGGGGAAACGATTTTTCAAGAAACTCTCGATAACGGATTACAGGTGTATGTGCTTCCTAAGCCGGATTTTAAACAGGCGTTTGCCACATTCTCGACAAAGTATGGTTCGATTGACCGGGAGTTCGTCATCCCCGGGGAAGATCAGCCAACCGTTGTTCCTGACGGGATCGCCCATTTCTTGGAACACAAAATGTTCGAGCGGGAAGAAGGGGATGTTTTTAACCTGTATGCAAAGTACGGGGCATCAGCGAACGCTTTTACATCATTTGATATTACGACATATCTGTTCTCCGCAACGGATCATATTATGGAAAATATCGAGATTCTGTTAAATATGTGTCAGGAGACGTATTTAACCGATGAAAATGTCGAAAAAGAAAAGGGGATCATCGGGCAGGAAATCCGAATGTATGATGATAACCCCGAGTGGCGTTCTTACTTTGGAGTCTTGCAAGGGTTATTTAAAAACCACCCGATAAAAATCGATATTGCAGGTACGATCGATAGTATTTCACAGATCACCAAGGAAATGTTAACGACTTGTTTTCAGACGTTTTATCATCCAAGCAACATGGCTTTTTTCATCGTCGGTCCTGTCAAGCCTGAAGAAGTCATTGAAAAGATCAGGGAGAACCAGGCGAAAAAAACGTTTTCTCGTCAAGCGGAAATCAAGCGGTTTTTTCCTGAAGAACCACCGACCGTTGCGAATCCGAGGGTGGAAACCCATTTATCCGTCTCGCTTCCCCGTTGTTTGTTTGGCTATAAAGAAGTCAATCCGGGGGTTTCTGGCCGTTCTCTTCTGGAACGGGAGATGGTCACCGCTGTCGTCTTTGATTGCCTTTTTTCACGGAGTGCGGAATTGTTCAATCTGTTATACAACGAAGGTTTGATTGACCGCGGTTTTTCCTGGGAGTATGAAGTCACGCCTACCTATGGTTTTTCTGTGATCGGCGGAAATACGAAAGATCCCGACCGACTCATGCAAACGATTCAGGATTATATCGAGAAAACCAAAGAACGAGGAATCACTGAGGAAGATTTTCAACGAAGCCGCAAAAAGATGATCGGAAAATTTCTTGAGGGGCTCGATTCACCAAGGTATATTGCGCGAAATTTCACATCCTATCGCTTCAAAGATGTCGACTTTTTCGATACGCTACCTATCCTACAAGAGATGACATTAGACATGGTGAACGATCGCTTGCGCAATTATTTCCTTCAAGATGCACAGGCGGTTTCGATTGTTTGGCCGAAATAGACGTTACGTCAGGTGTGTATATGTACACGTTGTTGTCACCAATTTCTTTTATCTTTGCATAAGTTACAATCTAAGGGGTAGAGAGTTAGAAAATACCCGCGTTTGCGAAATCCTAGCGTTTCTCGTATCATTAGTTCGACAACAATCGGGAATAAAGGCCCTTGTAAATTGCGCCATACAAGGGCACACTTATAAGAGGAATTTGACTAGGATATGTATTTGTTGGAGGGCACCTGATATGCGGATTCATTTCACAGGAATAAAAGGGTCAGGTATGAGCTCGCTGGCTCAGTTATATAAACATAAGGGCCATCATGTGACCGGAAGTGACGTTGAAGAGACTTTTTTTACTGATCAACTGCTTAAGCGCGCGGGGATCGAGGTGCTCCCTTTCGATGAAGAGAACGTGCGGGGAGTAGATTTAGTTTGTTCATCGGCAGCGTATAACATGACACATCCGGAATTATCCAAAGCGAAGGAGCTCGGGATACCGATTTACTCGTATCCCCGTTTGCTCGGTGAATTAACAAAGGAGTACGAATCGATACTCATTACAGGAACCCATGGTAAGACCACAACAACGGGGCTTGTGGGCTCGTTGTTTATGGAGGCGGGACTTGATCCCTCGATCGTGGTTGGTTCTTATATTGAGTCCTTGAAGAACAATACGCGTGCAGGTAAAGGATCGCACCTGATCTTAGAAGCCTGTGAGTACAGACGGCATTTCCATCACTATAAGGGCCGTGTGATGGTCGTTACGAACATAGATTACGATCATCCCGATTACTTTAAAGACATCGAAGATACGTTCGATGCGTTTCAGCACCTGGCGAACACCTTACCTTCCGACGGGGCATTGATCGTTTGCGGGGATAATCTGGCGAAACAATTGGTTTCTCCAGCAAGGAAAATCACATTCGGTTTTGATAAGAGCAATGATGTCTATGCCGAAAAGATTGAACCAGGGCGTTTCCATGTGTATGCTTTCGGACGCCATCTGGGAGAAATGCGTATGTCGTTACTTGGAGACCATAACGTGCTGAACGCATTGGCGATGGTTTCCGTCGGTTTGTTCTACAATGTGAATGCTGAAGTGATGCGCTCTACATTGTTATCGTATTGCGGTGTCAAACGCAGACTTGAATTCAAGGGCGAATTGAATCGAAACCTGATTTATGATGATTATGCTCATCATCCGACGGAGATCCGCGTGACGTTGCGTGCTGTTAAGGAAAATTTCCCTGAAGCAGAAGTAGTGACTATTTTCCAACCGCATACCTATACGCGCACGAAATCTCTTTTACGGGAGTTTGCCCAGTCGTTTCAATCGGCGGATCGCGTGATATTGACCGACATCTTTGCGTCGGAACGGGAAAAAGATCAGGTGATGGATATCGGCGAATTGGTTGAGGAAACAAAGAAACACCATCCACGGGTTACCTATATTCCGAAAACCCAACTCACTTCATGGATTTGCGAAGAAGCCAAGAAGAAAGAGCCTCACGTTTTCCTCACGATGGGGGCAGGGGATATTTACAAGGAAGGCGAAAAAGTTCTGCAAAGCCGTCTTCTTTATATGGGAAGTTGATAAAAAGAAAAGCCGGGAGAGTCTCCTGGCTTTTTTATCGTTTATTTCACTTCCCAATCAATGTCAATCGCATAGGGGATGGGATCGATGATACCTGCTTCCTTGAAACCTTTGATACGCAATTGGCAGGAGTCGCACATGCCGCAGGAAGGATGGGTTCCCGAATAACAAGAATGGGTGAGCTCAAGCGGCGCATGCAGTTCCATTCCCAGACGGACGATATCCCCTTTTGTCATGTTTTCCAGTGGTGTTTCAATACGGATTCCTTTTCCGTGTGCCCCGGCTACCGTTCCTTTATTGATCACTTCTTGAAAAGCGCGGATAAACTCAGGTCTACAGTCCGGGTATCCCGAATAGTCTAACGCGTTAACTCCGATGAATATCGCCCTTGCGTCGATCGATTCAGCATAAGAAAGGGCGATGGAGAGAAAGATGATGTTGCGGGCCGGAACGTACGTATTGGGAATCTCCTTGCTCATTTCTTCCTCGGAACGGTCAAGCGGAATCTCCTTGTCTTCATCAGTGAGAGAAGAACCACGGATGATTCCGTTCAGATTGGCGATAAAGTGTCTCTCTTTCAGTCCGTATGCCTGAACGACTTTTTTTGCGGATTCCAACTCAATCGAGTGTTTTTGACCGTAAAAAAATGTAAGTGGCCAAATTTCAAATCCCCGATGCTTGGCAACCGCCATACAGGTTGTAGAATCCAAGCCTCCCGAAAGAATGACCACCGCTTTCTGTTTTTCTGTCATCTTATACACCTCTTTGCTGCGGATCCCAAATGATCTTGTGCAATTGAACTTGGAAGCGGGCATCCAAATGGTCTGCCAATATCCATTCCACCAGATCCCGGGGAGAAATCTCACCGAAAATGGGCGAGAAAATCAAACGATAGCCCTTGCGTGGATCAAGGCCATGCTCGCGAATGAGCTGAACGGACCATTCATAATCCTCACGGTTCCCGACTACAAACTTGATCTCATCCCG
Organism: Collibacillus ludicampi; assembly: GCF_023705585.1. Classification (NCBI taxonomy): domain Bacteria; kingdom Bacillati; phylum Bacillota; class Bacilli; order Caryophanales; family Alicyclobacillaceae; genus Collibacillus; species Collibacillus ludicampi. The sequence goes on along the minus strand of NZ_BOQE01000001.1, from coordinate 384,128 downwards.
TTCGGGTATGATGCGTTTTAGATTTTCAAAATCCATCTTTTCCGACATGCCTGACGAGGGAACCTTCATATCGAGAATAAATCGTTGTTTGTTATGGAGTTTGACTTTTGATATGTCAACGGATCCGTCTGTCTCTATGGAAACCTCGTATTGTTCCGCATAGAGGAGATCAAGCAGTTCTTGCATTTCCGAACGGGGTTGTATGAGCGGTTCCCCTCCGGTGAGGCAGACGCGTTTGATCGGATAGTTGCGGATCTTCTCCATAATTCCCTGCGGAGTATCCGGATCCCCCTCAAAATACGAATATTTGGTATCACAATAGGTACAACGTAAATTGCAACCGGTAAAACGTACAAAAATGGTAGGGAGACCTATCGATGATGATTCTCCTTGTATGGAAAAGAATATCTCATTCACCTTCACGATCGAATGCCTCCCGGTCGATTTCCGCGTAACAGGTAGGTGTTTCCCAAAGACGCACTTTTACAAGTTGTACCCCTTGGTTCGAATCTATTTTCTTCAGATAGGAATCAATCAATTCAAAAAAGAAAACGACCATATTTTCTGCCGTTGTGTTGAAGGAAAAATGATCATTTAAAAATTGGTGGTCGTATTTTGCAAGAATCTGTTCATTGACGATGCGTTTGATTTCCGTAAAGTCGACAACGATTCCCCTATCATCCGTCTTGCCGCGAAATGAAACTTCCAGCTTATACGTATGACCGTGCAAATTTGCACATTTGCCGACATAATCGTCCAAGCGATGAGCCGAATCAAATGTAAAGATCTTGGTTACAGTCACTTCCTTTGAATGGTAACGTAACTTGTTAGACATACAAGACGCTCCTTCTATTCATCTAGTGCATGAAAATGCCTAACTTTCATCTTACCATACGATACCTGATTTGCGACATTTTTATTCTTCGTCTTTCTGACGAAAAACACATGAAATGCTACCGCACACAATGAAAAGAGCCCGTTAAACCGGGCTCAGATGCAAGTGACATTCGCAGGGATTTGTATGAAAGCGGGTATCGTTGGGCATGTGGGCTTGTCTTCACTTCGTCGCAGTCTAGCGGCACATATGATCGAACAGGGGTTGATTTAGGCATAGATCTTGGGATTGCCGAGTACGAATAGTTTGGAACCTTTATTCCTTGCAGAAGGTGTCCGTACGAATGAATACCAGGAGTTCATTTCCGCAATGGATTACTTTATGGTTAACAAATCACGGGTGACGACTGAGGCGAGAATCAAGCCTGCAACGGATGGAACGAATGCGATCGAGGCGGGCGGTTGCTTTGCTTTGCGCGGTCCGTGTTTTTCTTCAACCTCTCGCGGTACAATTTTTGACGAACATCTTCCCGGGGTTTCATCGGCGGTTCTGTCGAGCAAACGACTTTCACCCCTTTGTATATCCCGTATCTCTTTAATTCCCGACGCAGGACTTTGGCAATCGGATCAATCTTCGTTTGCGAAATGTCCATCACTTCAAATTTTGTCGGATCCATTTTGTTGGCTGCCCCCATGGAAGAGACGATCGGGATACCCCTTTTCTTGCATTCGACGATCACATGAATTTTTGCCGAGATGGTATCGATTGCGTCTACGACATAATCAGGTTGGTATGTAAAGATTTCTTCTTTGGTATCTTCATTGTAGAACATGCGAAGTGCCACGACTTCGCACTCAGGATTGATTTGCAAAATCCTTTCTTTCATAAGCAGTACTTTTTCCTGTCCAATCGTATGCGTAAGTGCCGGAATCTGGCGATTGATATTTGTGATATCGACCACATCGCGATCTACCAGGATCAGTTTTCCAATCCCCGTTCGTGCGAGCGCTTCGGCGGCATAAGAGCCAACGCCGCCCATCCCGAGAACGCAAACGGTGCTTTTTTTCATTTTCTCAAGCCCTTCCGGGCCGATGGCAAGTTCAGTACGTGAAAAACGATGCAACATGGGATAGCCTCCTGTAACTCCTGAATGATTCCTCATCAAGCGCCATCATACCAAAAAATCAGGCAAAAGAAAAATACATTCCCATAAGAACGAGGGGAATGTATTTTTCCGACTGTATCCCTTGGCTTTAAGTAGTGGCGTCTTCAGGCCATACATCACCCCCTTATGAAGCATAGGTATCACAAGGGATGTGTTAAGCTTTCGTGGAGGTGATTGAAGGGAAACCGAGGGATTGTAAGTTTGGAAAAAATTTTTTACCTCTGTTACTGTATTCACGGAAGGTTCTGTTTGGACACCGGGCAGTAACCTATTTTCGTCGAAAGGGAGTATGAATTTGGAAATTTGTTCTGCTTGCAAGGGAAAACGGCTCTTGTGACTGGCACCGGACGAAGTTTTTAAAGAAATGTACGAGGATTGAAGCATCTTTTAGTAAGCTGTGATAAAGTAAAGATATGGGAGGGGAGATGAGGACAATGTTTCATTTTGCAAAGATCACGGGAGACAAAAAAGCGATGTATGAACAATTGTTGGAACAAACCGAGCATCTGTTGGCGGGGGAAAGCGATTGGCTAGCAAACCTCTCCAATGCGGCTGCTCTGTTATGGATGCAACTCCCTGATATTAATTGGGCAGGGTTTTATTTATGGAGAGAACAGCAATTGATTTTGGGACCTTTTCAGGGAAAACCCGCCTGTATTCGCATTCCGTTGGGAAAAGGGGTATGCGGCAGTGCTGCGAGGGATCGTCAAACATATCTCGTGCCCAATGTGCATGAGTTTCCCGGGCATATCGCATGTGATGCGGCATCCTGTTCCGAAATCGTCGTTCCGATCATGGATGGTGAACGGCTCATCGGTGTTCTGGACATCGACAGCCCGACCATGGGCCGTTTCGACGAAATCGACCGCGATTACCTTGAAGCATTTATAGAAGTCTTACATAAACATATCGATTGGTCGAAGATGGCATGAATCGATGTTTCAAATAGCGAAAACATCTGCACGCGGACTGCGCCCTGATGCGAAGGGCGCAGTTTTGGTCTATATTAATTGTAAAGCTTTTTTAAAGAAATGGTGTTGTTTTCTTAAAGGAAACCATGTATGCTTGTCAGCGAACAGTTAATTGATAGGAGGATCGAAAGTGTCCATCAGGGAACGTTACCAACAGATTGAATCAGTAACTAAATATTCCAATTATTACCTTGGAAAATGTTATACATGGTTATCTACACCGATTACCGAACGGGCAGCCAGTTGGGGATGGCATCCCAATGTCTTGACGCTTCTCTCGCTCGCCATTGCACTGGTGGCCACAAGTCTTTTCCTCGTCGGTGAAACCCTATACGTTGTGATCGGTGCGTTTCTTTTATATGTATCCTATGTGCTCGATTGGTGTGACGGCCAGCTCGCAAGATTTACCGGGCAAACCAGTCCGTTTGGCGGTTGGTTGGATCAGATGTGTGACCGGATCAAAGACTTCGCTTATGTTACGTCATTAGCCTATGGGAATTATCGGCAAACGGGGGATACGTCAGTATTTCTCGCCGCACTCTTGGCGCTTTTTTTCTTGTTTTTGCTGGAGTATTACGGACAAATGAACCGTGCCATACCTTCGGTTGAATCCGCGTCAGCATCCGCTTCCGTGCAAGAATCTCCACGACTCGGACCGGTGAAGCGTGTTGTGATCGATTTTTCGATCGATGAGCAATATTTCTTCGTGGTGGTCGGAGCCATCATTCTCGGAGCCAAATATACGTTGTACGGAATCGTGCTGTTGGCAGGTCTCATGGCCATCTATAAACCGTTGAAAGGCTGGATGCGATATTATGCTGCGAAGAGAGGTGGACACGTGTGAAAGCTGTAATTTTAGCTGCCGGAAGCGGTGAGCGGTTGGCACCCGTATCGCAACATTTGCCGAAAGCGCTCCTGCCGATCGGATCTGAAACGATTGTAAGCCGTTTAATCGGACAATTGTCGCAAAGAGGCATTGACGAGATCTTCATCGTGGTCGGTTATGAAGCGGATGCGATTCGCGAACATGTCATTTCCCTGCACTCCACCGTTCCGATTCGCTTCATCGAAAATAAGGATTATGCGGTCACGAACACGGCTCACTCCGCTTTTCTGGCTGCTCCTTACGTGGAAGGGGAGTCATTCTTCCTCATCGACGGGGATGTCGTTGCTGCAGACCACTTGTTTGACCAAGCCTGCTCGTCGAAGGGAAATACACTTTTTTTTGAATCGAAGGCGATTTCTTCGCCGGAAGAAATGAAAGTGTGTATAAGGGATCATTCCGTTTATCTTAGCAAAGAGATTCCGACAGAAAAGTCACTGGGAGAATTTATTGGGATCGTACGCTTCGATGAGGAGGCGGGAGAAGCGTTTTTTGCGGTTTTGCGTGAGGAACTTCATGGATCGAAGCTTTCCTATTATGAAGAGGCGATCAACCGGATTTCCGGCACACATCGTTTTTCATTGCTGCCGGTTGAACATGGTTCCTGGATTGAAGTCGATTTTGTAACCGATTACTTGGAAGCGGTGAAAAATTTTGCTTCCAAACGACCGGCCCCTGTCGTCTCTGAACAAATTCTTTTGTGTCCGGGGCCTGTTATGGTTTCACAGCATGTCAAATCGGCTCTCCTTCATTCGGATATTGGTCATCGGGAGACAGAGTTTATCGAGACATTAGCAAGAACGAGACAAAAACTGAACAAGGTATTTGGGGTCAAATCGAATCACTATACCAATGTGATTCTGACCGGTTCCGGTACGGCGGCAAACGAAGCAGTGCTTTCTTCTTACGGGCCTGGAAAAAAAATCGCGATTGTGTCGAACGGTGAGTTCGGCAATCGTTTGATTGACATCGCCCGTTGTCATGACCTGGATGTCGTCCCTATTGAGTTCGGGTGGGGGGAAGCGATTGACCTTCAACAAGTGGAAACAATCATCGAACGGGAACACGTGGACGCTCTGATGATGGTTCATCATGAGACATCCACAGGGATGTTAAATCCAATCTATGAGATGGGCGCGTTGTTGCAAGAGCACCAAGTGGATTTTCTCGTTGACGCTGTCTCTTCGCTCGGGGCGGAGGACCTTTCTGTGGAGGAAGCAGGAATTACTTTCTGTACGGCATCCGCCAACAAAGCGATAGCTTCTCTCCCGGGTCTTGCTTTCGTGTGCGGGAAGAAGTCCTCTTTCGTCGCTTTGCGTAATGCCCAACCGCGCACGCGCTATTTGGATCTCTACCGTCACTACGAATATGAGGAACTGTACTCTCAGACGCCGAATACGCCTGCCGTTTCTTTGTTCTTCGCGTTGGAGGCCGCCTTGGATGAGCTTCTGCGTGATACGTTACAGAAACGCATGGAACATTATGCCCATTTAAGCAGTTTGGTACGGAAACGTCTAAAACAATTAGGGTTGTCGTTCGTGATCGATGAATCACTGATGTCGCGCGTTCTTACAACGGTTTTCTACCCGGATGGGATCGATGTCGAAGCTTTTCATGAGTGGATCAAAAAGCATAACTTCGTGATTTATCGCGGGAAAGGTCCCTATCTCGGAAAGGCTTTTCAGATTGCAAATATAGGTCATGTAAAAAAAGAACACATTTCAGCCTTTTTGGATCTTTTGGAGCAGGGGATTACAAACCATTTGGCAGAAATTGCAGTAGGGGAGGATTGCTAGCATGCGTTTAGTCATACTTGCGGCGGGAATCGGGTCACGTCTTCGACCGTTGACGGATCATCAGCCCAAATGTTTGATCAAGGTTGGAGATCAATCCATCCTTGAGCGCCTGCTTATACAGGCGGAGCAGTTAAAAGGACGCTTCGAGGAAGCCGTCGTGATCACCGGTTATTTGCATGAACAAGTCGAGAAGTTTGTCGAACAGTGGAATCGGGCACACGATTTGTTGGTGAGAATCGTACATAATGAATCGTATGACCGTACAAATAATGGGTATTCATTATGGTGCGCGAGAGAATTCCTGATCGATGGTTTCTTGCTGGTAGATGGCGACCTTCTTCTCGATCCGCAAGTTTTGGATCGAGTATCCCGTTCCGAAACGAGTGTCCTTGCGGTGGACATGAAATCGCGGATCGATGAGGAAGCAATGAAATTCGTATTAGACAAAAATGGTCATATCGTACGATTGTCAAAAGAGATTCCGCTTCAAGAGGGAGATGGGGAATCGCTCGGGCTGAATCATATTGTACGTGAGGATGCACAAGCCATTGTCGAACACCTCACAAAGCTCGTCGACGCAGGGATCGTCAATGATTACTACGAACGTGCGTTTCAAGAATATCTGAAAGAAGGTTGGAAATTGGGCGTGATCGATATCGGTGACCTCCCTTGGGTGGAAGTAGACGATCAGAACGATTTGAAGCGTGCGGTAGAAAAGTTTGCTTAACAGAAAAAGAACCTGCCCCCATTCGGGGAAGCAGGTTCTTTTTTCGCCTTTGTAAGAAAGAAGGGAAACATTTACGCAGAAATGAACACGAACCGCGCGATAAACAGGACGGCGAGCACGTAGATAATAGGATGCACGTTGCGAGCCTCGCCTTTAAACAGTTTCATAAACGGATAAACGATAAAGCCGAGTGCGATTCCGGTCGCGATCGAAAACGACAACGGCATGAGCAGGATGGTCAGGAAGGCGGGAACCGCTTCGGTAAAATCGCTCCAGTCGATTTCTTTCAAAGAAGTCACCATCAAGGATCCGACAATGATTAATACGGGTGCCGTGACTGCAGGCGATACGGCGATCGACTTGACGATAGGAAAGAAGAAAATCGACAGGAAAAACAAAATGGCTGTAATCACGGAAGCGAATCCTGTACGTCCTCCCTCTGCGACACCGGAAGCCGATTCGATATACGACGTAACCGTTGAAGTGCCCAGCAGGGAACCGATGATCGTTGCAATCGAGTCTGTCAAAAACACGCGTTTAGCATTCCGCAATTTATTATCTTTTAACAAACCGGCTTTCGTTGCAACCCCTACGAGAGTTCCCGCATTGTCGAAGAAATCGACAAACAGGAAGGCAAAGACGATCGTGAACAGTCCCAGATCCATGGCACCCTTGACATCCAGATGCAGAAATGTGGGGGCCAAGCTCGGCGGTGCCGATACGATGGCGGTCGGGGGTTGGATAATGCCCGTCACCATGCCGACGATTGATGTGATGATCATTCCCAAAAGAATACCGCCCCGTACTTTTCGAACCATAAAGAATAAACTAAGAGCCAGACAGAAAAGGGTAAGCAGGACTGATTTGTCGTTGAAATGCCCAAGGGTTACAAACGTGGCTTTATCGGCGACGATAATGCCTGCATCTTTAAGTCCGATAAACGCGATGAAAAGTCCAATACCGGCGGAAATCGCATGTTTGAGTCCACGAGGGATCGCATCGATAATGAGTTCGCGTACCTTTGTTAATGTCAAGATGAGAAAGAGAACCCCCGAGATAAAGACTGCCCCTAACGCGACTTGCCATTTGACACCCATCGCCCCGACAACCGTGTACGTAAAATAGGCGTTCAAACCCATACCAGGTGCTAAAGCTAACGGGTAGTTGGCGATAAGTCCCATGAGCAGGCTTGAGATCCCTGCGGAAAGTGCCGTCGCCAGAAAGACGGCGCCGAAATCCATCCCTGCACCTTGAGAAAGAATACCGGGATTAACGACTAGGATGTAAGCCATTGTAAAAAATGTAGTGACACCTGCCGTAATTTCCGTTCGAAGGTTCGTACCTCGTTCATCAAAGCGGAAATACTGCCGAATCAATGTGAATCACATCTCCTCCCCAAAAATAAAAAACCCAGGTAGATACCTAGGCAACGGAATACAAACAAAGGGAAAGAGATTATGAAAGATCTTTTCCTTTGTTCGTAGTCAAGCAATTTCCGGTTGCCTGGTAGAGACTGTCGGGCCATATTCCCGACATTATACGAACGATTACAGAAGTATCTTATACTATCGTTCGTACGGGGTCAATAGAAAATCACGAACAAAATGTGAGAACGTTATGTATAATGTTCGCTAAGTAGGTTGGAGGATGCTCGAATTCAATCATGTCCCTGAATCGTTTGTTGAATCGGGGGTTTAACCAAAGGTTCATTCCCGTTTCCCGGCAGGCGATTGTTTTGAAACATATCTTGAACGGAACGATCGATGATGTTGATCTTATCGCCGCTTAACAGATCATTTTCTAAATCTTTGGCCTTGTCTTTTTTGATTTCAACCACAGAAATACCTCCCTTCTTTTCGTATTCATAAGATGCGCGAAAACGGTTCGGCTATTCAACCGAACCGTTTTCTTTCGCTTCTTTCTCCAAACGATATAAGAGACCTTTTGCATCAAGTTCAAGATCAAGTGCAAATTCTTTCCACGAATGCGGAGCTTGCAACCCTTGTTGTTCCATATCCTGCTTCATGTAATCCTGCAACGCTTCAGCGATTATCTTCCAAGAAATCCCCGGGTAAAACAGGGAACGTGCTGTATCGTCAAAACCGGCGGCTCCCTTTAGGACTCGTTCGAATGCCATCTGCGCAGGTTCCGTCACGCCGAAATGCGCGTGGTAGATCCGTTTTACAGGAAGTTTGGATAAACGGTTGACTGTCGAGAAAACCGATTCGCGATCAAATTCGGTTGGTGAACTCGAAGGGTAGATGATCTCAAAATCCAACCCTGTCAGTTCCGGGACATAGCGGATACCGAGAGCGTCTCCCGAAAAGATCCCTTGGGAAACCGGATCCCAGATGGAAAAATGATGTCGAGCATGTCCCGGGGAATCATAAAAAGTAAGAAGCCGCTCTCCTCCAAGAGACAAGGTTTCTTCATCATTGCGAATGAGTATGCGCTCTTCAGGTACGGGGAGGATCTGTCCAAAACATTCTTCTAATTGATCTCCATAAACAGAACGTGCGCCAGCTATCAGGCGGCTAGGATCGATCAAGTGGCGAGCTCCGCGCGGGTGAACCACGACGGTTGCATGGGGCAGGTACGGCAATAAAGTCCCCACCCCTCCTGCATGATCCAGGTGTATATGTGTGACGATCACATAATCGATCTGTTCAGGAGAAATCTGTAGTTGTTTTAACCCAATGAGTAAGTTGGGAATATCTAATGCCGAACCGACATCGACGATTGCAGTTTTTTCTTCCCCGCGAAGGATATAGGCGCCGGTACGTCCGCGTTCGCCCGATTGGATCAGGTCGATAAGAGATATACCGTAACCCAAATCTTGAACGGTTACTGTTCGGTTTGTCATCGTATCACCTCTTGATTCGATCTTATCTATCGCTTATGCTTCACCTACCCTAGGAATTAAGTTCCCGCTTATGTATCGAAACGTGAGCGACGGATCGGTTGGGGAACCGCATGTACAGGAGGGGAGGGCCGAAGCTTTGAGCGTTCTTCCAATGTATAGCGGGAAATGTTTAATAGAATCCCTATCGCCGTCATCTTGATAAAGAGCGATGACCCTCCATAGGAAATGAATGGCAAGGGTACGCCGATAACGGGTAAGACGTCCGTGACCATACCGATATTGACGATCATCGCGATTCCTATCATTGCAGTGATACCGGTTGCAAAGATGGAAGCGAAGCGGTCAGGAATGCGGGTTGCAATCATAGTGCCGCGCCAGATCAAAATGGCAAATAAAATGATCACAATGATCGCCCCGATGATCCCCCATTCCTCAATGAGAATCGCGAAGATAAAATCGGTGTGCGGTTCGGGAAGATAGAGAAACTTTTCAATACTGTGCCCCAAACCTTGACCGGTCCATCCCCCTGAAGCGATCGCATACAAGGAGTTCTTGATTTGAAAAGCGCTATCGCTGTTTGAGGCATCCCACGGGTTTAAGAAGGCGGTGATCCTTTCAGCCCGGTACTTGGAACTGAAAATAAAATAAATGGATGCCGCAGATCCTATGATGAAAATCGAAAAAAGATGGCGGAACCGTGCACCTGCGCAATACAGGACACAAAATACGGTGCCGATGAGGAGGACGGCCGTACCCATGTCGGGCTCTTTCAAAATCAACAGAGCGGGTATGATCGCAATGATCAACGACGGCAAGACCCCTTTTTTAAAATCAGTGATTTGCTCTCCTTTCTTGGTAAGAAGATATGATACGTATAAGAGGATCGCAAAAATGGAAAACTCGGACGGTTGCAAACTCAGGAATCCGAAACCGAGCCAACGCTTCGCTCCATTGACCTCTTGGCCAATAAAGAGAACGATCACTAAAAGAAGTGTTGTACTGACAAGGGCAAATTTCGTCAAACGTAACCAAACCCGGTAATGAACATTCATAATGAACAGCATGAAAAAGGTTCCCATGATTGCCCAGATCATTTGTCTGATAAAAAAGTAGCTTGGAGACGCGGCTTTCAAATTTTCCGCCGCCCAAATCATACTTGCGCTATATACATTAACTAAGCCGACGCTTACGAGTACGAGAACGACGAATAAGAGGATAAAATCGGGCCGGTGTCTTGTCAGTTTCGTATGTGTGAATCCCATAATTTCCTCCTTACTTCCATCGATGGTTTAGTCCATTGTTACATTCGACACACGGATAGCTAAACCTTCCTTGATTTTGTGAAAAAAGGCCGAAAGGATTAGACCTTTCGACCTTCCGTGTATTCCAATTACCACCAAAGTGCACTTGCGCCGATAAGCGTTAAACCAAATATGGCTGCTAGCGGGATCGCAACCCTGCCAATCCCATATCCTCCATACCCATATCCGAAACCGCCGTAGCCAGGAGCTCCAAAATAAACGGGAGTGACTTGAAGAGAATCCTGATTGGATGTATATCGGCCGCCTCTTGTCTTCGAGGATGCGGATGACGGTACAATGCGCCCACGGGGGGAATACAAAATCACGTGATCACCTCCGCAGGCTTCTACTCTACCACGGTAGTCACCGTAACGCGTATGGCAGATCACCCATTTTCCCATGCAAACCTTTACGTGTTCATGAGATATCATCATTCATACACCCCCTTTATGTTTCATAGTATGAGAGGACATGGGATTTGAAACGGACAAGTGCGGACTTGTCAGGCCAAAAAAAAAAGACTCCGCGTCCTGCGGAGCTTTTCTAAACCCAATCACCGTTATCGTCATAACCATCGAAACTGCTATCATCGTAAACGTTGTCGTTATAACCGGGATCATCGTAATTGCCGAATCCGCCTTCGTCCTGGCTATATGTGCCATAGTCGTTGTCATGATCCATCCGGTTCATGAGTTCATCGATTTCCTGCTGCTGTAAGATATTTTGCTCTTGCAATTGCCTGATCATTTCCTCTTGGTCGAGGGAATTGAAGTAATCGTATTGATCCGCGTTGATTCTTCCTTGTTCCAAAAGGTAGGTGAGAAGTGCACCCGCGGCAAAGCCTCCCGCCATCATCCCCAAACCTCTACCGATTCCGCCGCCCCAACCATTGGCATAATCGGGAGATCCATAATAAGGGCCTCCTTCTGGACCATACGTCGGCGGTCTATACGAATATGGATTGGAGTAACGATTGCGCGTGAGCGGACGTATAATCAACAAGTACACAAGTACCAGAATAATCACGATCCCAAGAAAAGTCATTTCCGTTCGACCTCCTTTTTCTTTATGATACATCACTTCCATATGAACGGGGAAGTCATTAAAATAGAGACGGCGTTAGTGTCACACGTGATATGAATATTCATGCAGCCCATGTTTGATATAATAAAGAAGGACTTGAATCAAACGTACGCAACGATGCAAGGTTTTCCATTGAATTTCGAGTATCGGAAGCATGGACAACTCGGAGAATTCCGTTATAATGGGTGGGGGTGATCGCCATAGAATATAGCGCTGTTATCCATATGTTTGAGACATACGGATATATCAGTTTGTTTGGTTTTTTAGTTTTTGGCATCGTTGGACTCCCCCTCCCGGACGAAACCTTATTGACTGTAGTCGGTTATTTGGTCTCGATTCGTTATTTAAACTACTGGGTGTCGATCCTTGTGGGGACACTCGGGAGTATCGTGGGGATTACTTTCAGTTATCTTCTTGGCATTTTTCTCGGACGAGAAGTGATCCACCGTTTCGGAAAATATATGTATCTCACCCCGGAACGAGTGGCAAGCGTCGAAAAATTTATGGATAAATATGGTAAATTAACTTTGTTTTTTGGATATTTCATCCCTGGAATCCGCCAGGTGACAGCGATCGTCGCCGGACTCAGCAAAATGAATTACCGTGAGTTTGCGATTGTGGCATATCTGGGCGGACTTCTTTGGGTGACGACATTTATTACACTGGGTCGTTTCGTCGGAATGCAACTACATGGTATTGGACACATTTTTCATCGGTTTCGTTATTTGATCATTACAGTACTCGCGTTGTTGGCAGTATCGATCTTGATCTACCGTTACGTGAAAGTACGCAAGAATAAAAGGCAGGTTTCATAAAGTACGATGCAGACACGTTTTGACTTGTGATGAGAAATAGGTGAGCAAACAGTGAATATAGATTGGTTAAAACGGCATATACGTGACTTTGATTTTATGCTGGTGATCATTTTGCTCTGTATCTCCGTTTTCAGCGTTTTGGCCGTCTATTCGGCTACGGCCAAGCGTGCGGGAATGGAAAATTGGTATATTAAAGAGATTATGTGGCAAATCCTCTCCTATATTTTTATGTTTGTTTTTGTCCTCGTGGATTACCGGATGTTACGGAACCGGGTGGCTTGGATCGGATATTGGATCAGTCTGGTTCTGTTAATTGCCGTCTTTGCCTTCCCGAGTGTAAACGGGGCACACAGTTGGATCATTTTGCCCGGGATTCAGTTTCAGCCTTCCGAGTTCGCCAAGATCTTCGTTATCTTGGTGATTTCCGATTATATGGCGAAAGTAAAGGAAAAAGAAGAACGGTTCGGTTTTAAGCATTTTTCCTTGATCGCGCTGATCGTCGGTGTACCCTTCGCATTGATCCTCAAAGAGCCCGCGCTTGGACAAGCGCTGGTGCTCCTGGGGATCATGGGTGCTATGCTGATTTTGTTCTTGGAAAAAAGACAGCTCGTTCTTTATTGCATCATGGGAGCTCTCCTTGTGACAAGTGTATTTATGGTCATGAGCGTATATCCGGATCAGACCATTCGTCTGATTCAGAATACACCGCTTGATGATCACCAAAAAGAACGGATCATCACGTTCGTGGATCCGGAAGCCGATCCTCAAAACGGCGGTTGGCAAGCGCTAGAAGCAAAGATCGCCATCGGTGCGGGCCAGCTGTTCGGCCGTGGCTTGTTAAACGGTTCACAGACGCAAGGAGAATGGGTTCCTGAGCAATGGACCGATTTCATCTTCTCGGCGATCGGCGAGGAGCTCGGTTTTGTCGGATCCAGTACGCTTGTTTTTCTTTTCTTCTTGTTGTTGAACCGTATGATCCGCATCGCATCAACGGTGGATGACGATTTTGCGATACATTTTATCGCCGGTGCCGTCGGGATGTTTACGTTTCAGATTTACGAAAATATAGGCATGAACTTATCGCTCATGCCTGTTGCAGGTATCACACTGCCGTTTGTATCATATGGTGGCACATCGTTATTGACGAACTTTGTTGTGGTCGGTATCGTCCTGTCGATCGCGATTCGGCGGCGAAAACTTGTCTTCTAACACGTATATGTTTTTTGGAATTACTTTGAAAATGAGTGCTTGGGTGGATATATCGCTTTGCGCTTGGGTTCGAAGAAGGTCGTCATTTCGGGCATATGCTTGGCGTTCATGCTCCGTGGAGGTCGTTTCAGCGGGTATATGCATTGCGCTTATGCTCCGTGAAGGTCGTCTCGCATGGAATAATAAACACGAATGTTGCGAGACGACCTTCAAAGTCGCTATTACGCGCAATGCATATACCCTTTTACATCCGAAAGGAAGCGAGACGACCTCCAAAGTCGCTGTTTCACGCCAAGCATATGCCCTCTTAACTGTTTAAAGGAAGCGGAACGACCTTCAACTCACCTCTTTGCTGCAAAGCGATATTATCCACCCAAAAGTCACTCCATTGCTTGTGGCAGACTTAATCCTCTCTTCTCGCACAAAAAACTTTTCATTCTCTGTTGGCGCCGTTGGCGTACGATAGGGAAATCTCAGGAATCTCCTTTTTATCTTGGGAGATTCTTTTTTTTGTCAAAAATCACGAATTCCGTATCTGTCTTGTCATTTTCGAAAAATCGCATTAAGATGTTTCTTCAGAAGATGTCTTCGCTATTTGAAAGGTGTGACTGATCATGAGGATACAACCGGCTGAAAGGATTCATCGATTACCTGTCCAGTTTTTCTCCTCGCTCGTGAGCCGGGCAGGTTCCTATATAGCTAATGGACATGAGGTGATCAATCTAGGCCAGGGAAACCCGGATTTGCCGACGCCGCCTCATATTGTGGAAGCGATGCGGGAAGCGGTGCTCGACCCTTCAACTCACCGTTACTCACCATTCTCTGGATTGCCTGAATTGAAAGAGGCGATCGCTGGATGGTATAAGAGAGAATATGATGTCGATCTGGATCCGGAGACGGAAGTGGCGATCCTCTTTGGCGGCAAAACAGGCCTCGTAGAGATCAGCCAGTGTCTTTTAAATCGGGGGGACGCTTGTTTGGTTCCCGATCCCGGGTATCCCGATTATTGGTCGGGCGTGGCCCTTTCCGGCGCAGATATGGTAATGATGCCTCTTCTTGAGGAAAATGAGTTTCTGCCCGATTACAGCCGCTTGCGTACTGAAGATTTGCGAAGGGCCAAGTTGATGTTTTTAAATTACCCAGCTAATCCGACGGCTGCGGTCGCCTCTTTATCTTTTTTTAAAGAGACGGTTGCGTTCGCAGAACAGCATGAGATCATTGTGGCGCACGATTTCGCTTATGGGGCCATCGGTTTTGACGGCCTCAAGCCTGTATCTTTTCTGCAGGTGCCGGGTGCCAAAGATGTAGGGGTGGAGTTTTATACCCTGTCCAAAACTTACAATATGGCGGGATGGCGTGTAGGTTTTGCGCTCGGAAACCAAGAAGTGATTCGTCTGATCAATTTGATTCAGGATCACTACTATGTGAGCCTTTTCGCTGCGATTCAGCGTGCCGCGATCGCCGCCTTGGAGGGACCGCAAGACTGTGTCAGGGAATTGGTCGCCATTTACCAACGCCGCCGAGACACATGGATTCAAGGATTGCGAGAAATCGGATGGGATTGCCAGGCACCGAAAGGATCATTTTTCACGTGGTTGCCCGTTCCTGAAGGATGGTCATCAGCGAAGTTCGCTGACTATTTGTTGGAACAAGCGCACCTAGTGGTCGCTCCCGGGATCGGCTTCGGGCCGCATGGGGAAGGATATGTGCGTGTCGGACTTTTGGCACCGGAAGGGCGTTTGCAGGAAGCGGTCGATCGTCTGGACCGATTGAAACTTTTTGCTTGAGGTTGGGTTGAGTGTATTGACGCTGGTGACTTTTCGTAGTATATTTTGAGTAACTTTATGAAAATAATCAAATTTGCCTCTTATCAAGAGAAGGCTGAGGGACTGGCCCGATGAAGCCCGGCAACCGACATGAGCGACTGCTTATGCACGGTGCTAACTCCTGCAGAATCACAGGATTCTGAGAGATAAGAGCTGCTCATATCGTGAGTCGGCCTCTTCCTCTCAGGAAGAGGCTTCTTTACTGCTTGACTGATATTCAAGCCGCAAACGGCTCCACCACAAGATTGGATTGTGTCTTTAGGAGGGCGTAATGCTTTGCGAGAGACAGCGACTTTGGAGGTCGCATCGCTACCTTATGAACGATATGGGGGTATATGCATTGCGCGTAATAGCGACTTTGAAGGCCGTTTCGCAACATATAATTATAATTTCATGAGAAACGACCTTCTCGGAGCATGAACGCAAAGCATATACCCACTGAAATGACCTCCACGGAGCGCGAACGCAAAGCATAAGACCGCCAAACTGAAATTTTTCAAGTTTGAGGTGAAGGCATGCATACAGATACAAGCCAATTCGTGACGGCAACCTACCTTGTACATAGCAAGGGAGGAGACCTCCATAAGAAAGCTTTGGGTATCGCTCATGGATTGACAGTCGGTACATGGACGGAACTGCCGGAAACGAAAAAAGAGGAGATGAAAAAACACCTCGGACATGTTGTCTCGGTTGAAGAATTGGGAAAGGACGAGAACGGACGGATCAAGGCCCGACTGACGATTGCTTATCCGATGATCAACCTGACACCTGACATTCCGGCATTGCTTACAACGATCTTCGGCAAATTGTCGATGGACGGGATGATTCGTCTCGTAGACGTGACGTTTCCTGAAGCCTTTGTGAAACAGTTTCCCGGTCCCAAATTCGGGATTGATGGTATAAGGAAGTTGCTCGGTGTGTACAATCGCCCCTTGCTCATGTCGATTTTCAAGTCTTGTATCGGTTATGATTTGAAAACAATGGCTGAACAGTTTTACTTGCAAGCGGCCGGTGGCGTCGATCTGGTGAAAGACGATGAGATTCTCTTTGATGAAACATACGCACCGTTTGAGAAACGGATCGAGGCGTGTCTGCGCGCGGCTGAGAATGCAGAGCGAGAAACAGGGAAAAAAGTTCTCTATGCGGCTAATTTAACAGGTCCTGTCACTGAGATTTTTACGAAAGCCAAGCGGGCGGTGCGGGCGGGTGCCAATGCTCTACTCATCAACGTGCTACCGTTTGGTTATGATGTTTTGCATCGTTTGGCGGCCGATCCGGAGATCACAGTCCCACTGGTCGCTCATCCCGCACTGGCTGGTGCTTTCTATGCTTCAGACCGCTACGGGATCTCTGCACCTATTCTATTGGGAAAACTGATGAGGCTCGCGGGCGCTGATTTCGTTCTCTATCCGTCTCCTTATGGTTCGGTTGCTATGGAAAGAGAAGAGACGCTCCAGATCGCTGCACATCTTCGCGGCAAACGAGAGGGGTTGAAGACCTCATTTCCGGTTCCGTCAGCAGGGATTCATCCTGGGATGGTACCCTTGTTATATCGTGATTTTGGAGTGGATCATGTGGTCAACGCGGGAGGCGGAATCCATGGTCATCCACAAGGGGCGACAGCGGGAGGACGTGCTTTTGTAGCAGCCATCGACGCAACTTGTAAAGGAATTCCATTCAAAGAGGCAGCAGCGGAGAGCCGTGAGCTGGAAGAGGCACTCGCGCTGTGGGGTTGTCCGGAAGAGGTGTCATGATGAGAAAAAAATGGATGATCTTTTGCGATTTTGACGGCACGATAACAGAACGGGATATGATCATCTCGATTATGGAAAAGTTTGGGCGTCCTGGGTGGGAAATGCTGAAAGAGGACGTACTGGCGGGGCGAATCTCGGTGGAGAGCGGAGTCGGACAAATGTTTGCACAGATTCCCAGTGAGGAAAAAGAACAAATCGTCAAATATGCTCAGAAGACAGCGAAGATTCGTTCCGGATTCAAAGAATTGTTACAGTATTGTCGGCAGGAAGGGATTCTATTTCTGGTGACTTCCGGAGGCATCGATTTTTTCGTCAAGCCGATCCTGTCGCCGTATGTGGATGAAAATAGAATCTTTTGCAATGGATCCGATTTTTCAGGGGAAACGATTCGCATCCTGTGGCCGTATGGATGTGACGAACATTGCGATGGGGGATGTGGACTTTGCAAACCGGCCATCCTCCGCAGATACGGGGCAAATGATGCGAAACGGATCGTCATCGGTGACAGCATCACCGACTGGAAGGCTGCACAGATGGCTGATCATGTGTTTGCTCGATCGCTGTTGTTGGAAAAATGCCGAGAATCCGCTATACCCCATACTCCTTTTCACACATTTATTGATGTGATCGAAACGTTGAAGCAATGGGAAGAAGAATGTAAGGAGGTTGCGCGATGAGCCAGTATCTTTTTTATCAGGAAGATCGCATACGGGTGGTTAAGGAATTGAATGAGATTGCGCACAATTTCAGCCAAAAAGGCTGGCTTCCTGCCACATCAGGCAATCTTTCTATCAGTCTCTGCCATGACCCGCTCGTGTTCGGCGTTACTGCAAGCGGCCGTGATAAAGAAAATCTGCAATTGGAAGATATCGTTTTTGTTAAAGAAGATTGTTCGCCCATTGAGCCTACCCGTTTAAAACCGTCAGCTGAGACCTTGATCCATGCAAAAATCTATCAACTCACAGGGGCAGGTTCTGTGTTGCATGTGCACACGGTCTACAACAACCTGATTTCCGAGATCTATGCGGAAGAAAAATCGGTCGTACTCTCTGATATGGAACTGATTAAAGGGTTGAATATCTGGGAGGAAGGGGCTGCGATCGAGATTCCCATCATTGAGAACTATGCGGACATCCCACGTCTTGCGGAAGAGATCGGCAAGCGGATCCATCCGCAAGTTCCGGGTGTTTTGATCCGTAAGCACGGCATTTATGCATGGGGAGAAGATTCTTTTTCCGCGAAGCGTCATGTAGAAGCGTTCGAGTTTATGTTCCAGTATCACTTCTTATGGTTAGGGTATGTGAGGACTTTGCAAGCGGTCGAACCTGCTAAGGTTGCGAACGTTTCAATTGGTTTGTTGTAAAAATTAAGTATATATCAAATAATTGGAATAGGGAGGCTTGTCAAATGACAGCGATTCGTATTCATGAAACGAATGAACGCATCGAAGGAAAAGAAAAAGTGGCTGCCTACTTGGCGAAGCAGGGGATTGTTTACGAAACTTGGGACATCTCGCGCGTACAAGGAGAGTTGAAAGAGGAATATGCGTTAACCGACGAACAGAAACAATCGATTATCGATCTCTACAAAGATGAGATCGCCGCTTTGTCCGCGAAACGGGGATATCGTTCCCAGGATATCGTTGTTCTGTCGGATGCCACTCCCAACCTGGACGCGTTGCTCGACAAGTTTAAAGCGGAACACCATCACACAGAAGATGAAGTTCGTTTTGTCGTTGACGGTCACGGGATTTTCGCGATCAAAGGCAAAGATGGCACCTACTTTGATGTCGAACTGGAACCGGGCGATTTGATTTCTGTCCCGGCGGGTACACGTCATTGGTTTACGTTGATGGATGACAGAAAAATTAAATGTATCCGCATTTTCGAATCTACGGAAGGCTGGGCAGCGATTTACGAGGAAGCGACGGCTTAATCGAGCGGACGCATGAGTAAAAAGCTTGCGTCCATTCGGGTGAAAGATTCGACTGAAAAAGTATTACGGACCTCTCGATGGTAAACTAGGAGAGGTCTTTTTTATGTCTCAAATTGACGTCAGGGCCCTTCTCATCTAATGCAATCCTCACGATGACGGAACGATACCGTTTACATTTTTACATAAACCGGTTTATAATAAAACTCAAAATAGAAGACGAAAAAGTATTTATTTTTTTATGCAACTAAATCGGTTTATTCAAAGAACTTTGGATACTTGGCCTTCTCGGTGAGAGTTTTTCCTTGCCCATTATTTTCAATATGGAGGTGTTTTTAGGATGTCATTCGATGTACTGACATTTGGAGAAGCCATGGCGATGTTCATTGCGGATCAGACGGGCGAGTTAGATCGGGTTACCCATTTTACGCGCGGTTTAGCGGGAGCCGAAACAAATGTTGCTGTAGGTTTATCTCGTTTAGGATATAAAGTCGGATGGGTGAGTAAGGTTGGAAATGATTCGTTTGGAAGGTTTATCATCGAAACGTTGAAAGCTGAAGGTGTCGATACCTCCCATGTACAGATGGATCCTTACAACCCCACAGGTTTTCTGTTGAAGTCCAAAGTAGAATCAGGGGATCCTCAAGTCGAGTATTTTCGGAAAGGGTCTGCCGCGAGCAAGCTAGGGTCGGAAGACGTTGTGCCCGATTATTTTTCTCGTGCTTCCCATTTGCATATGACGGGAATTCCTCCGGCTCTATCAACTACGGCGAGGGATTTTTCCAAAAATGTTCTATGTTTGATGAAGTCGATGCAACGAACCGTTTCATTTGATCCCAACCTTCGCCCACAGTTATGGAACAGTGAAAAAGAAATGATCCAAGTCATTAACGAGTTTGCCATGCAAGCAGACATTGTATTGCCGGGAATTTCGGAAGGTGAAATTCTTACGGGATATACTCAACCGCGAGATATTGCGGCTTTCTATTTGGATCAGGGCGTGAAGCTTGTTGTTGTGAAATTGGGCTCGGAAGGGGCTTACTATAGGACTGAAAAGGAAGAGGAGATGGTTCCCGGTTATCGTGTAGAACGGGTGATCGATACAGTTGGTGCTGGAGACGGGTTCGCTGTAGGTATAATCAGTGGAATTTTGGATGGCTTATCGTTGACGGAGATTGTATCACGGGCCAATGCGATCGGTGCACTGGCAGTGATGTCTCCCGGTGATATGGATGGGTTACCGACGCGTGATGAACTCGAATCATTTATGCAGGATCAACGGACAAATACAAGATAAAGGGGAATCGAATGATGTGCGATCAGAAAGATAATCGGAATCATAATCCCGAGAACCATGAAGAAACTGAATCATTCAGATCTACTCTCGCTGATCATCCGTTGGTTGCGGTTCTTCGAGCAGAGACAGCCGAGGACGCGATTGAAAAAGCGGATGCTTTAATTGAAGCGGGTATTACGTGCATAGAGGTGACATTTACTGTCCCGAATGCCGGGGATGTCATTCAATACTTAGTAAAACGTAAAGGTTGTCATGTTGGTGCTGGTACAGTGGTAACCGCGCAACAGGTTCAAGAGGCAATAACAGCCGGTGCACGTTTTTTGGTGAGCCCCGGATACTCGTTCGATGTCGATATGGCGGCCAAGGATGCAAATGTTCCGTATATTCCTGGAGTGCTCACTCCTACAGATATTATGGCTGCCTTGGCACAAGGTCACCGTTTGATGAAACTGTTTCCTGCGAACGTCTTGGGGCCTGGTTATCTCAGAGGATTGAGAGAACCGTTTCCCCAGGTATCGTTTATGCCGACCGGTGGAATTTCCATTGCCGACATGAATGATTGGTTTGCCGCCGGCGCTGTGGCTGTTGGGATGGGAGGAGCACTTACAAAAGGGACAGCGGATCAAGTCAAGTGCAAGGCACAAGAAGCATTGGCACAATTACAAAGATGAAAGAGGATGAAATATCATGTATGTTTGATGAATAGGAGGGGAGGCGTATGGCGCGGGTCAAGATGGAGGATGTAGCAAAACTGGCAGGAGTATCGAAAAGCACCGTATCACAGTACCTCAATAAACGTTATGAATATATGAGCATTGAAACTCGTCAAAGAATTGAACAAGCGATCAAAGAAACAGGCTATCAGCGAAATGTTGTAGCGAGAAGCCTAAAAGTAAAGAAGACCCATACGATCGGAGTTATAGTAGCCAATATTCTGCACTATTTTTCAACTGCGATAAGCAGAGGGATCGAAGATTACTGCAATAAACACGGCTTCAACGTCATTGTATGTAATGCTGATGACAATCCTGTTAAGGAACGTGAATATATCGAAATGTTACTTGCCAAGCAAGTAGACGGTTTGATCCTTGCATCTACGAATGAAAATAATGACCTATTAAAAAAACTGGTTGAGGGAGGCTTTCCACTCGTCCTGGTTGATCGCAAATTAGATGGAATTGAAGCGGATGGAGTATTTTCAAACAACGTCAAGGCTTCTGTTGATGCGATCTCACATTTCATCAAACTGGGACATCGATCGATTGCGCTCTTCTCACCGGCCATCAAAAAATTATCACAAAGAAAAGAACGGTACGAAGGGTATCTACGAGCATTGAGCCAGCATCACATCGAGATTCAAGAACAATATATCAAATTTGTTGATAAGATTTCGGATACAAGAAAGATCATTTTGGAACTGTTACACTTGCCCGTTCCGCCAACGGCCCTCTTCTGTACTAATGATTTGACCACAATAGAAACTCTAAAAGTCCTCAAAGAAGAAAAGGTGAATATACCGAGCGATATAGCCGTTATTGGATTCGATGATTCCCCTTGGCTGCAACTTCTTGAGCCACCGCTTACGACCGTGGTTCAGCAAACCTATGATATGGGTGTGAAAAGCGCTGAATTACTTCTTAATAAGATCGAAAATCCACACTCGAAACACTGTACGGTTCATATCATGGATTGCCAGCTGATTGTTCGGGAGTCGTGCGGATTCCTACGCGCTGGGGTTGATTGAGTGGGGATAAAAAAAATAAGAAGGTACAACGACCTTCTTATTTTAATACATAAACCTTAATGTTTTGCATTCCAAATTTTGTTGCTTGTTGCGGGGACGTTGGAACAAAAATATCGATGCGATTTCCGTGCACGCCGATATCTGTTGCATGTGCAATCATTCCCCCTTTAGGAAGCCCCGGGAAATCGTACCCTGTGATATAAAGGGTAGATCCAAGCGGGATCACGGAAGGGTCTACGGCAACGGTTCCTACATGAAGAGGATTTCCCATGTAATCAATACCTGCATATCCTCCGTTTTCGCCAGGGGCAGCCGTATAAGCGGTCGCTACCATGGACAATTCCTTTTTATGCGGAAGTGTTTGCCGAGAAGTTGATTCCACGCGAGAGTTTGTGGAACTATTCTTTTTGGAAGTGCGAGAAGGAATTCGTATCTTTTCGCCAATTTGCAGATTCCGCGGACGAACGCCGGGATTGGTGGACAATAAATTTGCAAGCGGGACATGGAATTTTCTAGAGAGTTTCCAGAGCGTATCTCCTTTTTTGATGGAATACGTCCAACTTTCTTGTCCGGTTTGCAAATTCATTGGTGCGGCTGCGAAGGCTTGGGAAGAAATTCCAGCCATGGAAAGTCCCAATACAGTTGACAACAACATTGTTTTCACTTTCTTCATTCCTAGTACAACTCTCCTTTATCAATTGCCTACGAGGTTAGTTGACGGGTTCGGGTCAAGGAGTCACCCTACTTAAAACTCGAAGTTTTAAGATTCACCCCTAAAAAAAGTCCCCCGTTCTTCACATTTGAAGATTCGGCTATTCTTTTCTTACTGTACCATAGTATAAGCGCGATGCAACTCGAAAAATTTTACAACTAACTCTCGATTTAACGTCTAAAACCTAACATTGAGTTCTCGCATTCAACATATTTTGAACTGGTGACCGTTCAACAGTCACGATTCAACCGAATGGTTACCCCATGATGCTCAAGCGGCAATCAGAACATGAAAAATTTTCTTGTGCAGAAATACAATGAATGCATCCGGGAATTCCGGATGCAGCTATGTGTACAGGAGAATCTAGAAGATTCAGTTTGACAATTTTTCTTGTTTACGTGGTTGCCACACATGTAAGTATTGGTAGGCTAAATACGAGCCGATGACAACAATGACTGCAAAAACTTGTGACGCGAGAGTTTCAACAGTGGGGATTACCGAGAACCACAAGCCCATCCAATCGGGGATATCTAAGTCGATCTGAGTTGTCGAAATCCACCCGGCTTGCTGCATCTCCTGAACGGTCTCTCCAGTCATGACAAAGAGGACAACTCCCAGCATGATGCCAGTGATTACGAGCATTTTCTTGTAAGGGAGGCGTTGATGCGCGAAGAAGGTAAGCACGGCAACGAGCATCGTTAAGCCCAGACCAATCGCTGACCCAAGGAGAACCGCATGAGTGCCGACCTGCAACCGTATCGTCTGTAGGAAAAGTACAACTTCGAACCCTTCACGGTACATGGATGTCAGTCCTAGAATAATGAGTCCCTTGTATGTAATCGATTGGTCGTTACCCGATGATTCGATGATCTCGCGCTTCCTTTGGTTATGATGGGTGATCCAACCCGTCCAGTAGATCTTGTGAAAGAACCAGTTCATGATCACAAGCAGTACCACGTTCGCCAGGAGGCCGGTTGCTGCCTGAATATTGAGTTCTGATGTGGTGCTGCCGACTAAGTTGATGATCCCTACAACCACAAACCAGGTGACTAGTGTTGCCAAGAAAGACAATCCTGCACCAAGAGAAATCGGCTTCCAATAATCGCTTTTGGCACGTACGAGACTCGCTATAATTGCAGATAACACCAAAATGGCCTCAAGTCCCTCACGAAAAACAAGAATACCCGTGTCTATGATAGCAGCCGTTGGACTCAGGTTTTGATCGGTGGGATCAGGGGCTCCATGAGCGGTAACGCCCTGCCAGACGAAGACACCTACTACCAGAAATGCTGCTATACATACGAGAATTGATTTGGCATTAAGAAATGTGCGTAACATAGATTTCATCCCCTTTATTAATAATGAGAATCATTTTCATTACAATGGTATTTTATTCCCTCTTTGATTCTTCGTCAAGAGCTCTCAGGGAAAGTGGGGATACAACGATTTCATGATACGAAAACCCCGGATCATCCGGGATTTTATGTGAACGGATCGTCGACCGATCCGACCAGATCGCGAAGAACTCCATCACTGGCCCCGACAACGAAAGGAGTATCCGGTCTGATTCCCATTTGGGTCGCGTGTCCGGATTCATTCCGGAAAGATATTACCATGGGTGAGTAGATAGAACGATATTGGATGAAAGATATGATTTGACACGGGAGAGTATTGTTTTGTTCTCGTTGATGATTTGTAGTAAAATCATAAATTATGGAACAAATATACATGTGATTTTGTTAGTATTCGGACTCATGAATCAGTCTCCTCGAAAGGAATATAGGTTAGCAAAAGGAGGAAGAATCATGAAATATAACTTCGATGAAGTGATAGATCGTATAGGAACAAACTCGAGTAAGTGGGATTATCGCGAGAAGATTTTTGGTACGGAAGATGTACTCCCCTTATGGGTGGCCGATATGGATTTTCCGTGTCCGCCATGCGTTGTGGAAGCGATCATCAAACGGGCGCAGCATCCGATATACGGGTATCCGGGTAAGCCGCGTGAGTTTTACGCTGCTGCTGTCCATTGGCTCAAACGTAGATTTGGTGTTGATGTCCAACCGGAATGGATGGCTACGGTTCCCGGAGTTGTTCCTGGCATACATATTGCTATTGAAGCTTTTACGAATCCGGGGGACAAAGTCGTTGTACAACCGCCAGTCTATCATCCGTTCTTCCGTGCGATACGAAACCGTGGGCGTCAAATTGTCGAGAATCCGTTGATGGAAAAAGACGGCCGATATTATATGGATTTCGCAGATTTGAGGG
Source organism: Collibacillus ludicampi (assembly GCF_023705585.1). NCBI lineage: Bacteria > Bacillati > Bacillota > Bacilli > Caryophanales > Alicyclobacillaceae > Collibacillus > Collibacillus ludicampi. The sequence goes on along the minus strand of NZ_BOQE01000001.1, from coordinate 358,944 downwards.
AGAAAATCGATGAAAGAACACGGATGCTGATTTTGTGCAGCCCTCATAATCCCGTGGGACGAGTATGGGAAAGAGATGAGTTGTTGGAATTGGCCGATATCTGTATGAAAAACGATATCATCATCATCTCCGATGAGATACATTCGGATTTAGTGTATGAGAAAGGGAAACATATTCCACTCTTCTCTCTCTCTCCGGAGATTTCGAATCATTGTATCACATTTATCTCCGTGAGTAAGACATTTAATTTGGCGGGGTTATTCACCTCGATTGCCTTTACTGAAAATCCAAAGATTTTGCGTGAATTGAAAATGGCGATACATAAAGCCAGCATGGAAGATATCAATTTGTTCGGAATCGAAGCTTTGATTGCCGCTTATAATGAAGGCGAGGACTGGCTGGAAGAACTGTTGCTGTATTTGAAAGGAAACGCCGAGTATATCAGCAATTTTTTGCGAGAAAGGATTCCTCAAGTCAAAATGCAGGTTCCGGAGGGAACCTACTTGGGTTGGATGGACTTTCGTGAATTAGGGCTTCGAGGGGAAGAATTAAAGGAATTTATCATACGGAAAGCGAAATTGGGATTGAATGACGGAATGATGTTCGGCGCTCAAGGAGAAGGATTTCAACGCATCAATTTCGCATGTTCGCGAAAAACTCTCGAAGAGGCCATGTTGCGTCTGGAAAAAGCGGTGAAAGAACTGAAAGCGTAGAAACTGGAATGATCAGCATTCAATTTCTGATATGTTTGCTTCGATGAAGCTGTGATTGGAGGGACAACAATGAGTGAAGTTCTCTTTCTACAATACCCGAAGTGCGGCACCTGTCGGAAAGCGAAACAGTATCTTGAAAGCAAAGATGTCTCATATACGGAGAGAAATATCGTAGAAAATCCGCCGACGAAAGAGGAGTTGCGTTCTTTTATCGAGAAAAGCGGATTGGATATACGCAAATTTTTTAATACGAGTGGTCAAAAGTACAGAGAACTCGGTTTGAAAGACAAGTTAAAAACGATGACGGAAGAAGAAATGCTCGAACTTTTGGCATCTGACGGCATGTTGGTGAAGAGACCGATCATCCAATCGGGCGATAAGGTCACCGTGGGATTCAAGCCTGAAGAAGTGGACAAAGTTCTTTCATAAGCAGATTCCCGTACTTCAAATATATCGCCGAATGACCTCCCGATCGACTCGGGAGTTTTTCCTTTTCATTGATGATAAATCGGGTGCGGCTTCATGAGAAACGAGATATAATGAATAGATATGGAAGGAGTGTTTCAACGTTGAAGACCAATCGTGTACGTATTTGCTATAATCCGGAAGGTATCGGGGACGTTCTGCTCGTTGAACTGAACTCCTCTAGGGGAGAGACTGTCTATGAACGCAAGGGTGATGTTGCCCTGATCCGTTGCAAAGAATCGGGTGAAGTGGTTGGCCTGAACATTTTTTCGGCATCTGACTATTTTTCCTGGCCAAAAACGAATGGCTTGGTACAGGCGAATGGGGAACAAGTCGGAGAAATCGAACGGGCGTTACATAAGAACGGAGTGGATCTGACGATCGAATACGATCCCTATCTGCATGTCGTGGTGGGGGAAGTGATTGAAGTGAAGAAACATCCCGATGCGGACAAGCTAAAAGTTTGTCGGGTATCAATCGGAAATGGGGAAGAGTTACAAATCGTCTGCGGTGCTTCCAATGTGGCGGAAGGAATCAAGGTTCCTACCGCGTTGATCGGAGCGATTTTGCCAAACGGAATGGAAATCAAAGAAGCCAAACTCCGCGGCGTCGTTTCAAAAGGGATGTTATGTTCCGCGAAAGAATTGGGGATCTCGGAGACCCCGGGTCTCTTGATTCTGCCGGAAAACTTACAACCGCGAACATCTTTTGAAAAAGCGATGGTAGCATAACCTGCCTAGCATGAGTGGTGGGGGGGTATTTGTGAAATTTACAAAAATGCACGGGTTGGGGAACAATTATATTTATGTCAATTTATTTGAAGAAACTTTACGGGAAGAGGAATTGGCGGATGTAGCGATCCGTGTAAGTGATGTGAATACGGGCATCGGTTCTGATGGCATGATCTTAATCGCTCCCTCCGAACAGGCCGATTTTAAAATGCGCATCTTTAACCAGGATGGGTCGGAAGGAAAGAACTGTGGAAACGGCTTGCGCTGTGTGGCGAAATTTGTGTATGAGAGAGGGCTTACCGATAAAAAAATATTCTCGATCGAGACCCTGGGGGGAATCGTTGAGGCGAGGTTGCATCTAAACGGTGAGAATCGGGTGGAATCGATCACAGTCGATATGGGAAAGCCCCGCTTACGTAAGAAAGACATCCCCGTTGTAGGGGATCCGGAATCGGAGATGATCATGGAACCGGTTGAAGTCGATGGAAATACGTATCGGATTACCTGTGTGTCCATGGGCAATCCCCATGCGGTCATCTTTGTTGATGACGTGGAAACAATCGACGTAACAAACTTGGGGCCAAAATTGGAACATCACCCCTTGTTTCCCGAACGGGTCAATGTGGAGTTTATTCAAGTGGTCTCGCGCGATGAAATCATCTTCCGCGTATGGGAAAGAGGTTCCGGCGTCACACAAGCTTGCGGGACAGGTGCTTGCGCGGCGGTCGTCGCAGGCATCCTCAATGGGAAATTGAACCGCAAAGTTCTCGTTCATTTACTCGGTGGCGATCTTGAGATCGAATGGAGCGAAGAAAACGGAAAAGTGTATATGACGGGTCCTGCCACATTCGTTTGTGACGGAATATTTTATAAGTAGTACCCCATGTCGCAAGCGGCACCATCAGAGGATGAAAAGTGACTTTGGGTGGGCGTAATGCTTTGCGTGAGACAGCGACTTTGGAGGTCGTCTCGCAACGACTAAACATATTCCCAGCGAGACGACCTCCACGGAGCACGAACGCAAAGCATACGCCGCCAAACTACATATTTTTCAAGATTGGAAGGGAGTTGAACATATGGAACAATTGGGAATCACAGGTCGTTCCCGACATGATACCCCCGACGAATTTGCTACCTTATCGGCGGTTATCATTGACGGAGAAGAGGTGTTCATTGATAATGGCGCGATTCACGGGAAGAGCCGCGTGGAACGAGGCATCTCATTTTCAGCTAAAAGTCCCGATGAAGTACCGGGGGGCATCCGTATCCCTGTTATTTGGGTCACTTTGCGTCGTACGGAAGGGGGCTTCGGCTACTCGGGGATTTGCGGTTCCGTACTCGTGATTGATAAGGAAGCGCGAACCGGCTACAAGAGTCTTCCTGATCAAGTGAACAAGATGGATGCAGCGATGAAAGGCAAAGTACAGGTAGATGCCTTGACGGAGAAGGAAAAAAAACTTTTGTCCGATTTCTTGCGGGAATTTCGCGGCGGGGAACTGTGGAAAAATACGGATGAAAATGTAAAATCCTCTCTTTCATAAAAATGAACATATTTTTGTAAAAATACATTCCGTTACAGAGGTGGTTCTGATATAATCAGTTCGTTATGTACGTGAGAAAGGAAATTGCCTTATGAATAAACAGAATGAAACTCCTCTCTTTTCGGCGCTTGTTGAACACGCGAAAAAAAACCCGATTCAGTTCCATATACCCGGTCATAAAAAAGGGAGCGGAATGCCTTCCGAATTCCGTGAATTTATCGGACAAAACGCTTTGTCGATCGATCTGATCAACATCGCACCGATGGATGATCTCCATCATCCAATGGGGATGATCCGTGATGCACAAGAGTTGGCTGCGGAAGCGTTCGGTGCCGATTACACGTTTTTTTCCGTTCAAGGAACGTCCGGCGCGATCATGACGATGATCATGTCGGTTGTCGGCCCCGGGGACAAGATTCTCGTTCCGCGTAATTTGCACAAATCGGTATTGACGGCGATTATCTTATCGGGTGCACAACCGATCTTCATGCATCCGGACGTGGATCACAATCTTGGAATCGCGCACGGTGTATCCGTAGAGACTGTTTCTATGATGCTGACACACCATCCGGATGTGAAAGCGATACTTCTCATCAACCCGACTTATTTTGGTGTGGCGTGTGACTTGCAAGCCATCGTGGAACTGGCACATGCGCGCAACATTCCCGTGATCGTGGATGAAGCGCACGGCGCGCATCTTCCTTTTCACGAGAAACTCCCTCTTTCTTCCATGAAGGCGGGGGCTGACATGGCAGCTACCTCGGTTCATAAATTGGGTGGATCGTTGACACAGTCATCCATCTTGAACGTTCGTGAGGGACTGGTCAATCCATCACATGTTCATGCGATCTTATCGATGCTTCATACGACATCGACTTCTTATTTATTGCTAGCATCACTGGATGTGGCGCGCAAGAATCTTTATATGCACGGGCATGAATTGATCGATACCGCGATCCGTTTGGCGGAACGGGCGCGTAAGGAGATCAACGAAATCCCCGGGCTCTATTGTTTTGGCGAGGAAATTCTGGATTCGTCCTCGAAGTTTGCCTTCGACCCCACCAAATTAACGATCTCTGTGAAAGAATTGGGCATTACGGGTCATCAGGTGGAGGAGATCTTACGGGAAGAATTTAATATTGAAGTGGAACTTTCCGATCTTTATAACATCCTTTGTATCGTTACATTCGGAGATACGGACGAAACGATCGACATTCTTGTATCCGCCTTGCGTCGCATTTCGGAGAAATTTGTGGGGCAGCGCGATAAAACAGAAGTTCGTGTGAAGATACCGGCGGTACCCCTCCTCGCAATGTCCCCAAGGGACGCTTTTTATGCAAAAACGGAAGTCGTTCCTCTCGATGAAGCGATCGGTCGCACGTTTGCGGAACTCGTGATGGTCTATCCACCGGGGATTCCGATTTTGCTTCCCGGCGAAATCGTCACACAAGAGAACGTGGATTATATCCGCGAACATATGAAAGCGGGTTTGCCCGTACAAGGAACGGATGATCCGAATATCGAGTACGTGAAGGTGGTTGCACAGTCTATCTGATTGCAGATAGACTGTTTTTTATTGATATGTACTTTCTTCCTCCTGCACCATTCGATTACTAATGAAGTTTTGATCGGTAATCGGTATACTATTCTGCGTACATTTTATGGCCGAATCTTGTTGATCAAGTACGGAGGAACCAACTTTTGGGGTGAACCTATTGGTAACCAACAGGCGGGGGATCCTTCACCCGAACCCGTCAGCTAACTCCGGAGGCCTTTGAAGGAGGAAGTGAATATGAAAGAACGTGTCAAAGCACTGGCTATGGGAGCCATTCTGTGTGGTGCTTTGTTTGGATCTGCACAAGCGTCCGCGACAACATATACGGTACAAAAGGGTGACACACTTTATGACCTCTCGAAGAAGACAGGAACGACTGTGAGCGCCTGGAAGATTGCGAATCATCTTACAAGCGATAAAATTCAGTCGGGAAAAGAAATGAATCAACCGATGTCGTATCGTGTTGTTGAAGGGGATACCCTTTGGAAGCTATCGCAGAGATACAACACGACTGTGGAAGAAATTCAACGAGCAAACGGTTTGCAAGGGTCCTTGATCTTGGTTGGACAAGTCTTACAGCTTCCTGTTGGCAGCAAGGAGGTAACGGCTGCAGCCTCTGCTACACCGGAAGAACCAACAGAGGGGAACAAGACCGCTCCGGTTCATACGGATCAAGCTTCACCTGTTGCCGATGCGCAAGTCGTAAAGACGCTTGATTGTGTAGCGACTGCATACGGTCCTGCAGATTCTACAGGATGGGGCGGTTTGACAAAGACAGGCAAGCACGTAGCACAGGGAATGATCGCCGTGGATCCGAATGTGATTCCACTGGGATCCAAAGTGTGGATTTCCGGCTATAACGATCCGAACCTCCCGGCCGGTGGCTTCATGGCCACTGCTGAAGATACCGGCGGGGCGATTCGTGGCAACCGTATCGATATCTATATTCATGCGGATGACGCTACGGTGCGTAAATTTGGCGTACAAAATGTAACAGTAAAAGTACTGAAGTGAGATTTCAGTGGGTAAAAAGGGCTTCTTCTTTTTGAGAGGGAAGCCCTTTTTTGCATGCTACATATTTTCGAAATAAGAGGGGAATACTGGAAACGAAGGTGGTGTACTTATGCAATCCATCCATATTCTTCATCTTGTTCGTCCCGCGGAAGGAGGCATGCTGCAGCATGTACAGCATCTGCTCAGAGGGTCTTCCGCTTCCTTTCAAGTTTCCGTTGCCTGTCCGCCTGATTCACGTCTCTTTCGTGAAGCTCCTGAAGGAGTCAGACGAGTGGGTATTCCTATTTATGATGGATGGGCGCCATATCATGATCTCTTGGCGTCCTTACGTTTGAAAGAATGGATGGAGAACAATCCAGTGGATATTCTGCATATGCACGGAGCAAAAGCGGGGCTTGTCGGAAGATTGGCTGCACGAATGATGAAAAAAACCCCTCGTCTCGTGTATACCATACATAACTTTATAGAACCGAAGAATAGGTGGCGGAAAAGGGTCTATCAGGGATTGGAACAATGGCTGCTGCGTGATACCGATTGTTTGATCACAGTTTCTCATGCATTGGCAAAACATTGCGGATCTCGACTCGATGTGTCTGAGGAGAAAATCCGTATCATCCATAATGGAGTTGCTCTACCCAGGGAACCTTTTACAGTTACTGATGCAAGGAAATTTCTTGGGGTAGCAAACGACCGTTTTGTCATCGGGACGATCAGTCGTCTGATCTATGAAAAAGGAGTTTCCTTCTTGCTAGACGCATTCCATACGCTTCTGCGTTGTGGTTATGATATGGATCTCGTCATCATCGGTGACGGGCCTGAACGAGACAAGTTGGAAAGAATGGCAGCAAAAATCGATACAAAAGGTCGTATCCGTTTTCTCGGACACGTCCCCGACGCAGTTCGTTTTCTCAGAGGATTCGATCTTTGCGTGATTCCTTCTTTGCAAGAAGGTTTTGGTCTTGTCGCGGCCGAGTCGATGCTTGCGGGTGTTCCCCTGATCGCTACATTCGTGGGGGGATTAGAAGAAGTTGTACAAGACGGAGAAACCGGCCTGCTTGTCCAACCGGGAGATGCGTGTGCACTGGCAAAAGCGGTGGAACGAATGTATATGGATCCGCCTTTGAAACGACAATTGGCAATGAAAGGAAAGGAGTATGCGACTGCCTATTTTACGGTTTCCAAAATGTTACAAGAAACGTTAGAAGTGTATCGTGCTTGCATGAAAGAAAGGGGAGCGTTTGATGAAGAGAAAGTTTCTTTATAACAAAGGGAGAAAGGAACTGATCTTTCTCTCTCTGCTCTCCATTTTGATGATGCTTATCCCGCAGAAATCGGTGCTCGCGGAAAGCATTCGATCGCACAAACGGGTGATCCTCGTTTTGGCTGCAGGTCTCTCCCTTGAACATATTTCACCTGAAAAAACGCCCAATCTATATACATTGATGAAAAAAGGATCCATTGGAATGATGAGTACCAATACGGCCGGGATACGTTCGGAGGAAGCCGCTTATGCGACGATAGGTGCCGGAAACAAAGTGACGGGCGAAAAACAGGCATGTTTGTCATTTGAAAAGGATGAACGGGTCATCTTGCCCGACGAGTATCAGGCGATCAAGGGACGTGACTTGTATGAACGAAACCTTGGATCTCCCGCTCTTGGTGATGTGGTCTTTCCGTATATGATGCCGCTTACAAACGTGAACCAGTCCCTTCCTTATCGTTTTCAACTCGGTTGGATGGGGGAACAGATCAAAGACATGGGCGGTAAAACCGCCGTGATCGGGAACAGCGACCTAGGAAATCGTTACTATCGTTTGGCGCCCTTGATTACAATGAACCAAGCGGGTCAAACGGATTTCGGTCAAGTGGGAAACGAGGTGTTGTGTAAAGACCCTGTCCAGCCTTTCGGAATCCGCACAGATTATGAGAAGTTATATCAATCCTATTTACGAGTGCGGGACAAGGCGACATTAACGGTGATTGAGACAGGGGATTTGTTGCGCTTACATGCGGAAAAAGAGCAAATCGACTCTGCGGTCGCGGAACATGTATATATGCAGGATCTCGCACGCATGGATAGTCTGATTGGCCGTTTGTTCTCTGAAATTGATTCGCAAACGTTATTGATCGTTGCGAGTCCACTGTCATTCTCGGACATGGGTATCGGGCAAGAAGGGATCACCCCATTAGTCATGGCGGGCGGAGACTTCAAGCCGTCGGGAGTCCTTTATTCAAATACGACGAAGATCCAAGGACTCGTTACGAATTATGATCTTGCCCACACTATACTTTCCTTTCTAGGCGGGACAGCGGGCAGCGAATTCGTTTTGGGGCAGCCCATGACAAGCGTGCGGCATGACGGATTTTCACTCACTGATTTGCGCCGATGGTCGTCAGAATGGGAGCTTCCCAATCTGGTGCGGATACCCGTGCTGCGTTTCTATGTGGAACTTTTGATCGCTCTTCTCATGCTGGCGTTCCTGGCACATCCATTGAAATGGCGATTGTTTCACATGATCCGATCCTTCCTGGAACGCCTGCTCGTCGTTCCTCTCGCTATGGTTGTCGTTCCGGTCTTCCATCCGGAGACAGCTTCGGCTACTCTCGAATGGTTGTTTCTAATCAGTATGACGACGATCGCCACACTTTCCTTCGTAAAGATGAGAATGCGGCGTTTGATGATCATCGGGGGACTCACCACCGGAGCCCTGTTGCTCGATATGTTAACAGGAGCTTCCTGTGTCAGACAATCCCTCTTGGGGTATGACGTGATCGGAGGAGCGCGTTATTACGGAATCGGTAATGAGTATATGGGAGTATTGATCGGAGCTTCTCTTTTGTTTGTGTATACGTTATTAGAATTGTATCCGCGCCACAAAAAACAGACGTATGCGTTTTCATTTCTTCTTTTTCTCGGGGTGATCTACCTGTTGGCCGCTCCCCAATTCGGTACCAATGCGGGGGGAGCGCTAGCCGCCGTGATCGGCTATACGTATTCGCTCTGTCTGTTTGCCCATGTGCAGACTCCGAAACAAAAAGGATGGCTTTTGACGGGAGCGACAATTCTCGGTTTTATCGCCTTGCTGGCCCTTAATCTGATCGTCCCGAACGGGGAACAGACGCATATCGGTAGAGCGGGATTTGTATTGTTACAGGGTGATCTGCATGCGATCGCTTCTATTATCGTCCGTAAGGCGGAATTGAATTTGCGTTTACTCGCCGTTTCATTATGGGGGAAATTATTTCTAATCACACTCGCTGGCGTATGTTTCTTCCTGTTCAGTCCCATGAGAAGCAAGTGGTTCACCCTGAGTTCACTCTGGAAGAAAGGGTTATTGACTGCGCTCGTCACAGGTCTCGCCGTTTTCGCACTTAATGATTCGGGAGTCGTGGCCGCTGCTAGTGTTCTTTTGTATATGGTCGTTCCAGTCATCGGATATGAAAGATAATCCCCCCGGCCTTTACTACGGAACGAAGAGGAAGCCTTTGGCCGGGAAGCGGAAGTATCGTAGCGGTCTATTTCGCCTGGTTGTGGTTGTCGGAGGGGCCGCTACTCCACATATTGCATCTTGATCGTCATGCCGCCGTCGATGACGATCTTTTGTCCTGTAATGAAGCCGGCCGCCTCACTCGCGAGAAAACGGCAGGCTTCGGCGATGTCGCAAGGAGTTCCTACCCGTCCCACCGGATGTTGGGAATGATCTTCCGGGCGTATATCTTTTCCGCCGGTCGTATCGATCCATCCCGGGCAGATTGCATTCACGCGAATGGCTGGCCCCAAGGAGTTGGCGAGTGCGTGTGTCAATGCCAGCAGTCCGCCTTTGGATGCGGCATACGCTTCGTTGTGCGGTTCGGACATCAAAGCTCGTGTCGAGGCGATATTTATGATGGCACCTTCCCCATTTTGTTGAACACTTTTTTTGATCAATGGAGCAGCAAATTTAGCCAAGAGGAACGGACCGCGCAGATTGATGGCCAATATGCGATCAAACGTTTCGATCTCGATCTCTTCGAGGGGGTGAAACCATGAAACTCCAGCATTGTTGATCAGGACATGCAAGTTTCCGAATTTCGTCTCGATCTCTTTGATCACACGTTTGACATCATCTGCTTTTGCCACATCAGCACAGATAAAATGGGCATGCCCGCCCATTTCCCTCAATTGGGCGAGTAAAGACAAACCTTTTTCTTCGTTTACATCAATAAATACCACTTGCTCTCCAGCTTGCACAAAAGAACGTACGATCGCCTCGCCGATCCCTTGTGCTCCTCCTGTGATCAGTACGACACGTTTGCTCATCGTCTACTCCTTTCTCGAATAGAGAGATTGGTTTGCCGGCTTTGCCAAACATACCGGAAGTCTCCAGCAATTAGTGTATCAATTTTTATACATCTCTGCATGGAAAGAAGTGTCGAATCAAAAGGATCATGGCTTTATAGAGGATTTTCTTTCGGTTTCACGAGAAAAGACAAGCATTCGTTTCTGTGTTAGAATGGTTAATAGTGTAAAAACGAAAGGAGTATTTCGTATGGAAAACATACAAGAAGGCATGTCTGCTTCTGATTTCACTTTGCCTGCATCCAACGGAGAAGATGTAACACTCTCTTCCTTCCGCGGGAAACATGTGGTTCTTTATTTTTATCCGAAAGATGATACGCCTGGATGTACGACGGAAGCATGCGGTTTCCGCGATCTTCATGATGATTTTGCGAGTGCAGATGCGGTCATCTTAGGTGTCAGCCCCGATCCAGTGAACAAACATGTGAAATTTATTGAAAAGTATGGGTTGCCATTTTTGTTGCTGGCGGATACAGAACATCGAGTGGCTGAGCTTTACGGTGTATGGAAGGAGAAGAAAAATTACGGACGAACCTATATGGGGATTGAGCGGACGACATTTGTGATTGACAAAACTGGTGTAATCCGCAAGATTTATCCAAAAGTCAAGGTAAATGGACATATGGAAGAGGTTCTCGCTTTTGTGAAAACTTTATAAAGAGTGTTCACAGCCCCATACAAAGAAGTCGAGATGTTTAACAAACAACATCTTTGATGAGCCTTCACAAAATAACTGGTGAACATGAGTTTGCCGAATGATTGATAAAGGGTATAGAATAGTAAGTAAAGGGGTGAGAAACATGATCACATTGACAGAAGCGGCAGCCGATAAAGTGCGCGCTTTGATTGAGCAAAAGAACAAGCCAGAGCTTGGTCTTCGTCTCTTTATCAAACCGGGCGGTTGCAGTGGTTTTAACTATGGTCTTGCGCTGGATGTGCAAAAAGAGGATGATCAGACCTTTACGCAACATGAAATCAACATCTTTGTCGATCCGAACAGCGCACCCTTTGTAGAAGGGGCAACGATCGATTATGTTGAAAACATGATGGGCGGAGGCTTCAAAATCGACAATCCTAACGCCGTTTCAACCTGCGGGTGCGGAAGCTCTTTCCGAACTGCAAAGGAACACGGTCAACCGGGTTCTTGTTGTTGAACCTGCATAACAAAGAGCGTATCTTGCTTCTGAGATACGCTCTTTGTCTTTAGTCATCATGTTTTAAGTGCAGATAATCATGTAATGTTTTGAGTACATCCTCGTCCAAAAGGTCGGAATCCGGTGAATGTTCAAGGATGCTTTTTAATTCATAGGCGGCTTCCAATGCGTACATTTTACGTGCCGCGGGTTTCGTCTTGGCAGTCGAGATACTGTTTAAGTCAGGATGGAAAGCGATATATGCAAGTTCAATCTGGGCCGGAAAATGTTTTTCAACCACTTTCTTCAACGCGGACAAGCAATGCCATTCCTTAGAGAGAATGGGATTGGATAACACAGAGTGAGAAGGTGATAGCTCCCCATCCGTCGCGTTATGACCCGGTTTCGGCATAGCCGCCCATTTTTCCATCAAGCGCAACAGATCTTCCTGTTGTTCCGGAGTGATCTGTTCGAGGAGTTCAAGGAAACGTTCCCGGTTCACTATCATCGTTTTTGCTCCTTCTCGCAAGAGATAGTCGTCTCCAATCATTATACGAATTATTTCTCAAAAATACCATGGCCGCAAAAGAGGTTAAACAGCCACCCTAAATATGGTAAACTAGGTTTATGGTGTTCAATCTGAATGACTACAAATGTTTAAGCAGGGGGGAGAAGCGTGGCCGACCTGCATTTTCGCGAAGAAAAAGTATTTAAAGATCCTGTGCACGATTACATTTATGTCAAAGACCCGTTCGTTTGGTCATTAATAAACACACGTGCATTCCAACGGCTTCGCAGGATCCGGCAAATGGGAACATCGTTTCTTGTGTTTCACGGAGCTGAACATAGCCGATTTACACATTCGTTGGGAACCTATGAAATCATGCGGCAAGTGCTCTCCCATTTTTCCCGCAATCATAATTGGCCGCAAGATGAGAGAATGGTACGATTGGCTCTGGCTTCCGCGTTGCTTCATGACATCGGGCACGGACCCTTTTCTCATGCATTCGAGGGCGTTTTCAAAACCCACCATGAAACGTGGACGAGGCGTATTCTCATGGAGGATCGCGAGATTCACGGCATCTTGTCTCAGATCGATACAGATTTCCCTTCCGACCTTCTCTCCGTGATCAGTAAAGGGCAGAAATTTCCCCTGTTGGAGCGTCTCATCGCCTCAGAAATGGATGTTGACCGCATGGATTATCTGTTGCGTGATGCGTTACATACAGGCGTGACGTACGGACGGTTTGAGTTGGAGCGTCTGATACGAATCATGAGACCATTCGGGCATGATATTGTTATCAAGCAATCCGGGATGCATACGGTCGAACAGTATTTGTTGGCACGCTACTTCATGTATACACAGGTGTATCTTCATTCCACGACCATTGGAAGCGACGTGCTTTTAGGGAAAATTTTAAGCCGTGCCCGTGATCTGTTCCAGGAGGGACAACTGAAGTATTGTCCAAAAGAATTGGTTCCATTCTTTGAAAAACCGGAATCGGAAATCACAGTTGAGGAGTTTCTGCAGTTGGATGACACGGTCATGCATTATGCATTTTCATGCTGGAGGGAAGAAGAAGACCTTTCGCTCCGTGATTTGGCGGCTAGGTTTCGCGACAGACGTTTACTCTCTTCAGTCGCTTGTCGGCACCCATTGGATGTGGATACTCTCCTTGAAATTCAACATGCTTTTGACGATGCCGGCATTCCTTCAGACTCTTATTTGTCTTACAAAGCGATCTCCACAGGAGGGTATCTTTATAAACAAGGGATAAAATATGTGGGGGATGACGGGAGACTTCGTGATGTATGCGAAGCATCTAAACTCATTCATTCATTGGTTCCTGAAGTGTATCATCGTTTCTATTATCCGAAAGACCTGGTCGAGGCAAATCATGATCGGCATACGCTTGTCGAGTTGTTACATAAGCTACAACGATAAGAGATCTGCGCTGGAAAGTGAGAGTTTGAAGACGAAAATGATGAATGATCGAGTACGTGTAAATCGAACACGGAGAGTGAGGTGAGGGATGATGAGTTCTACCCGAAAAGCCTTGCCCGTCCTTTTTCTCGTCATGTTTTTGGTCATGCTCGGTTTCGGCATTGTCATTCCGGTTCTTCCTTTGTATGCACGCGAACTTGGTGCCAGTTCTCTGACTCTCGGTTGGCTCATGGCTACCTATTCTTTCATGAACTTGCTTTTTTCACCCATATGGGGAAATATCTCCGACCGGATGGGCAGAAAACCTGTGATGTTGATCGGATTGTTTGGATTTGGTATCGCGTACGTCGCTTTTGGTCTAGCGACGGAATTGTGGCAACTGTTCGTTTCGAGAATCCTGGCAGGAGCCTTGTCAGCTGCTGCGATGCCGACCGCGATGGCTTACGTGGCTGACATAACCACAGAAGAGACGCGCGGAAAAGGGATGGGGATGATCGGTGCGGCGGCAGGTCTAGGTTTTATTTTTGGTCCTGCCATTGGCGGTTCTTTATCCAAATGGGGTTACGATAAACCGTTTCTCTTCGCGGGGATGTTAGCCGCGTTAACGTTTATCGTCGCGTCGATCGTTCTGAAAGAATCATTACCGAAAGAGAAGCGCCAATCACCTGGTAAAAAAACGTCCCGCTGGTCAGCATTTCGTGGCTCTCTCGCCTATCTGTATATCATGTCGTTCGTTGTGAGCTTTTCTCTGGCCGGTCTTGAAAGCACATTTGCTTTCTATGCTGTCGATAAGTTGCATATGACTTCTGTCCAATTGGGATATGTGTTTGTGGTCATGGGGGTCGTTGGCGCCTTTATTCAAGGAGGATTGATCGGCAAGCTGATCAAGCGCTTCGGTGAAGACCGCGTGATCCAGATCGGCTTACTGGTATCGGCGATCGGATTTTTATTGATCGTCAGGGTGACCGATATGGTAACAGGCGCCATTTTCCTGGCTGTATTTGGAGCCGGAAACGGAATGATTCGACCGAGCGTCAGTGCATTGATCTCAAAACGGACGACATTTGGGCAGGGGAATGCGTTGGGATTATTAGGATCACTCGATTCTCTGGGCAGAATCGCCGGTCCCCCGGTCGGCGGCCTTCTTTACGCGAAAGGAATGACTTTGCCCTATTATTCAGGAGCGATCATGTCTATAGTCGCTTTACTTCTGCTTTTTTATTTTCAGAAACTTGTTCAGACGAGTGAAGACTCGTCTGTATAGAGGGCTCTATTGAAAACAGGATAAAAGGTTGAGCAGTTCGGGAGAAAGAATCGTTATGGAGAAAGGTCTGTACAAACGGCGATCACCGTTTGCGCAGACCTTTTTTCCAAAAGAGAAGCAAGATGAGAATGACGATGAGTAAGACCACATAGTTGAGATAGTGAAAGATCCCGTGAATTTCTTCCCAATTTTGTCCAAGCTTGATGCCGATGTAAGTAAATAACCAGCACCAAGGGATGACACCGATCGTGCTGTAAAATAAAAATTTGCCGAGCGGCATGCGAGAGATGCCAGCAGGGAGAGAGATATATGTGCGTACCACAGGCAATAGACGGCCGAAGAATACGGTCGCTTCACCGTAGTGGGAGAACCACCGATCTGCCGTATCCAAATGTTTTTCGTTAAACAAAATATATTTACCGAATTTCTTGAGAAAGACCCTTCCCCCTGTAGCACCGATGATATAAAACACAAGGGAACCTAAAATATTCCCGATCGTCCCGGCGATGACGACAGGCCAGA
This sequence comes from Collibacillus ludicampi, assembly GCF_023705585.1. Lineage (NCBI taxonomy): Bacteria > Bacillati > Bacillota > Bacilli > Caryophanales > Alicyclobacillaceae > Collibacillus > Collibacillus ludicampi. The sequence goes on along the minus strand of NZ_BOQE01000001.1, from coordinate 343,722 downwards.
ATCCGAGTTTCCCCAAGGAAACAAGATATCCTCCGTAGGGCATGGTGACTTCGCTCGGTAAAGGAATACCCATGCTTTCAACGAACATAGCAACGAAAATGCCCCAATACCCGGCTCCTGCAACGATGTCACTCGTTACATGGGCCAAATACTCCAACAGATGACTCATCATTTCACCCTCTGCTACATATATTCACCTCCCCATTGTACACGATTTTCTCAGAAGAATCTTCCCTCTTGTAATAATCGCATCCGGGTACTACCGAGATTCGAACAATCATAGACTTGGAGAGTGTAACCAAGAAAACGTTCGAGCAAGTAAAAGAATGGATTTTTCGAAACAATGGAATCTACTTGTACGTGAAATATATAAATGTTATAGTAAGTTATTGAATGAACAAGGTTTCTTAGAAGCTGAAGTTGTGGTAGAATCTTAACGAAATTGGAAAAACGCCACACGAAAAAAAGTGAGGGAGTTTTCAATGTCGATTCTGCATAGTCTGGCGAATGATGCTTTCATAGCATTACAAGGGCTTACTGGAGCGATTAGTGCTTACCAAGTAGCGCTGTCACTGGCCGGGCTGAAGAAAAAAAGTGAAGAAATAAAAAATCCACCGGAGAAGACATTTGCAGTACTTGTTGCGGCGCACAACGAAGAAGAGGTTATCGCGCCACTGATCGAAAATCTACAGAATCTTGATTATCCCAGAGACATGTATGATATCTTCGTGATTTGCGATAACTGCACGGATCATACGGCGGATATCGTAAGAAAACATGGTGCGATCGCACTGGAACGTCATGACAAAGAGAAACGCGGGAAAGGTTATGCGATCGAATGGGCGTTAGAACGCCTCTGGGAAATGGAGAAAGAGTATGATGCGGTTGTCATGTTTGACGCGGATAACCTTGTCGCGAAGAACTTCCTCCGTGAAATGAACGAGAAGTTATGTCAGGGGGCGCGTGTGATTCAGGGGTACCTGGATACGAAGAACCCGTTCGATTCCTGGATCAGTATCTCGTACGCCGTCGCCTACTGGTTTACCAACCGTATGTGGCAATTGGCCCGATATAATTTAAATTTACCGAATGCTCTAGGCGGTACCGGGATTTGCATCGAAACGGCACTCCTGAAAGAGATCGGATGGGGGGCTACCAGCCTCACAGAGGATCTGGAGTTCACCGTGCGTTGCGTGGATCGTGGCATTAATCCTGTATGGGCACATAACGCGAAAGTATACGATGAGAAACCTTTGACTTTGAAGGCTTCTATGCGTCAACGGATTCGCTGGATGCAGGGGCATTTTGACTGTGCACGTAAATACATGTTCCCTCTGCTCCGCAAAGCGATTGTTACACGAAACTTGTCCATGTTTGATTCGGCATTGTACTTGTTCCAGCCGATGCGTCTTTTGATCGTGTTGTTCACATCGATCATGCTTTACTTGCAAGTCGGTTATCCTGAGTTTTTCCAATTGACCAACCTGTCGGCGATCCTGCCGAACTGGTTCTGGATTGTTGTGAACGTGCTTCTTTATCTGCAGATGCCGTTGGCCATGTTGCTTGAACGCGTTCCTTGGAAAGCGTATTTAGGTCTGATTATCTTCCCTCTATTCGTATTTACTTGGTTTCCAGTCACGGTTGCAGGATATTTCACCCGGAATAACAGGGAATGGAGCCACACGGTGCATACTCGCGCTGTTCGTTTAGAGGAGATCTCTCACTGATTGGGATTGAACTTCAGTAAAAACGAGACGTCAAACACGTCTCGTTTTTTTATTCGCTATCGCTCATAAAAAACGAATAATTTGAAACATATGAATTTACATTGAGTGGGGAGGAACTCTTTGGTATTATGTAGTATGAATACCATAAGCATCACAGAAATTGGAAAACAAGGCTTGAAAAATCATTCGGACTATTCATCGAATCGTGAGAGGGGAACTTGCTTGAATAAAGGGCCAAAATCGGTCAGGGTTACACGGCTGAAATTTATGCTTGGGGAGAATATGAAATCGTAAAGCTTTTCTATAAAACAATCCCCCAGTTCATTATTGACCACGAACTGAATGTGAGCCAGGCGGTAGATAAACTCGGTCTTCCTGTCCCGAAAGTCTTTGGAATGGTTGACGTCGAAGGAAAAAAAGGGATTGTATATGAGCGAATAGTTGGGATCACGATGACTTCGTACATATCCAGGAATCTGTGGAATGTCGACAAAGAAGCGAAAAGGTTAGCCGAACTTCATTATGAATTACATAAAACCGAAAGCAGCGGCTTACCTTCACAAAAGAATATCGTAAGAGCAAGAATTGAACAGGTGGACTGTTTAACGGACAGCGATAAACAATTGATTCGAGAGCACCTCGATCGGTTGCCTGACGGAAATCAAATATGCCATGGGGATTTTCATCCTGATAATATCATGTTGACTCGTCAAGGTCCCGTCATTATTGACTGGACGACCGGAACCAGCGGGAATCCTTTAGCTGATGTCGCCCGAACCATTCTGATACTGAAATACGGTGCTTTACCATCAGGACTACCCGCAATTGTTAAGTTATTGATTCCATCATTACGAAAGCGGATTTGCAATAAATATGTAAACAGGTATTTGGAAATCTCCGGCTCGGCCATTGATCAGATCAACGAATGGATGCTGCCAATTACTGCGGCCCGACTCTCTGAAACTATACCTGAGGAGGAAAAGGGAAAATTACGGTCTTTGCTGGATGCTCTGTTGGAGGCAGCGAGAACGTCTGCCTAAGGTCTTAGAACCGATCTGATTCATTGAGGTAAGGTTGTTCCGCTTCTTTGATATATTAAGAGGTCATATGCTTCGCACGTAATAGCGACTTTGAAGATCGTCTCGCAACTTTTGAATATTAATATATGCGAGACGACCTTCACGGAGCATAAGCGCAAAGCATATACCCGCTGAGACGACCTCACCGAATCAAAGCGAAGCATACTCCCGTTGGCCGCATATATTCAAGAGCGTGCAGGGGTGTTCGTTTGTGCCGAGAGCATGATACGCAATGCTTCGCGTCCGCTTGTTCCGGGAACGATTCCGAGTTCCTGTGCCTTAAATGTTGAAGATTCCACCGTTCCTTTCAAAAGTTCCTCAAGCGTTTTTACACCAACCATCCTTGCCGCAATGATTTCCCTCTCGCTCAGACGTTCATTTAACAGTTGGATATCAAGCGCCCCGCACATGATGTATCCAATGTTCGTTGTAATCGCGAGCAGATTGGTTTTGGGAAGGGCTACATGAATACCGATGACCGTTTGCCCGTCAACGGTCATAGGAATCATTGAAACCATGAGAATCCTCCTCGCCAGTTCATCAATTTTCACGGTAACCACTCATGCCGCATTTGTTTCGCCCGCATAAGAGAACACATTTTTCAAAGCCAGGTTGCGATTAAAATGGGTATGAAGAGGCTCGTATTATTACACACTACGTTTGCTTAAGTATATTCGGGGGGATTGGCAGTGTTGCAATGGGGCTAAGATATATACAAATCAAATCCTGTTTTGTAAAATAAGGAAAAGTAGCTGAAAGAGGGCGATATCATGAAGGATCTGACAACCATTTTGAAGGAACTGACGGAGGCCTCGGGCGTCCCGGGACAGGAACAAGAAATACGCGAATTGATGCAGGCGTATTTAAAGCCACTCACCGATGAAGTGTATACAGATAACCTGGGAAGCATCGTAGGACGTAAGGTAGGGCTGGCGGGCGGTCCCAAGGTCATGATGATGGGGCACATGGACGAGATCGGATTTATTGTGACCCATATAACGAAAGATGGTTTTATCAAATTTCAAACGCTCGGAGGGTGGTGGTCTCAAGTCATGCTGGCACAGCGCGTGAAAATCAAAACGCGCAAAGGGGATATCATCGGTGTGATCGGTTCCAAGCCGCCGCATGTTTTACCGCCTGAAGAGAGAAACAAGGTTGTCGATATCAAGCATATGTTTATCGATGTAAGCGCCACGAGTGACGAACATGCCAAAGAGATGGGAATTCGTCCCGGAGATCCAATCGTACCGATTTGTCCATTTACCGTAATGGCAAACGAAAAAATGTACATGGCAAAAGCTCTCGATAACCGTGCCGGCTGTGCGGTCGCCATTGAGGTATTAAAAAACTTGCAAGGAATTGACCACCCCAATGTGGTCTACAGCGGGGCCACTGTTCAGGAAGAAGTAGGTCTTCGCGGTGCACAAACGAGTACATATATGATCGAACCTGATGTATTTTTTGCTTTGGATGTAGGTATCGCGGGGGACACGCCGGGGATTGCCGACTCTGCAAACATGCCGAACGCCAAGTGCGGGAAAGGCCCGACGATTGTGATCTATGACGGCTCGATGGTGCCGCATACAAAGCTGCGTGATCTCGTCATAGATACGGCGGAAGAAGAAGGAATCCCTTATCAGTATGATGCGATTTCCGGTGGAGGAACTGACGCGGGGCGCGCTCATCTTGTACACCAAGGTGTTCCCTCACTGGTGATCGGTTTTCCTACACGCTATATCCATAGTCATGCGTCAATCATTCATCATGACGATCTGCATCATGCGGCAAAATTGTTGGCTGCCGTTGTGAAAAAGCTCGATCAGAAAACGGTGGAATGGCTCAAATCGTAACATAGCCAAGAAAGATGAATTTGCTCCAGGGCGGCACTCTTGATACGGCCCTCCATGCCGCAAGCGGCGCCATCAGAGGATGAAAAGTTTCTTGTGAGGGAAGAAGTATAAGGCTATCTCAAGAAACGGAGTGGCTTTTGGGTGGGTTGTATCGCTTTGCGACGAAGAGGTGAGTTGAAGGTCGTTCCGCAACCTCTGTTAAGAATCCCGGCGGGACGACCTTCATCGAACCCAAGCGCAAAGCAATACACCCACCCAAGCACTCATTTTCAAGGTAGCCAATTTCAAATTGACAAAACTAACAGGCACCTTCTCGCTCGATTTTTTCGATTACGGTTTGCATAGCCATAAATGAATCGCTCATCACGGGCGAACCATAAATGATCAGTTTGTCAGAATGGCGTGGAGTACCTATCGCGTAATATTCACCTTTTACATTTTCAAATAATTCGATGATGAAGTCTCCCTTGTCACTGCTGTATTCGAATAATTCTTTTCGAACCAGTTGTGCCTCTTCAGGAAGCTCCAGGTTGTGCCATGTGCGCTCTGCCGGCACCGTAACCCCTCCCTTATACATATACAATTCTCTTTCCATTCTACACTTTTTGGGAAAATCAGTACAATCGACTGACTCCACTTCCCACAGATATTCGGATGAGCCTGAAAAAAATTTTTGACTTTTAAAATTGATTTATAGTGCTTTTGATGAGTTAGTTGTTGGAATCTTTACCGGCGCTTTCTTTTGTGAAACATAACTATGCATAACCATACCAATGATGACAAGAAACATGCCGATCCAAGACAAGAAAGCTGGAGCTGGACGAGCAAACAACACTAATTCTCCTAGTACAGTAAACAATACTTCCAAGGATTGGGTTGCTTCTACAGAAGCTAACTTTTGTATATTGTCTTTCACCATATCAGTAGCTCTGAAAAATAAAACAGTGGCAACTATACCCGAAGAAATGGCAACAATTAGAGACTGTGCGATCTGTCCTCGACTTGGAAGTCCATCTGTAAACAAACCAACTATAGAAATCAGTAACCAAAAAGGTATGCTCGCAAGCGTCATGCCTAAGACCCGTTGATAAGAATCTAAACGATCTTGACATAACTCCATCATTTTGCGATTCCCAAGTGGATATGCGAAAGATGCAACGATTACAGGTAATACACCAAAACACAAATCTTTTACAGAGAGATGTCTCGCTTGCTCTACTTGCATGAGAGCGATTCCCAAAAGGATAATGAATGACATGGAAAGTCCCTTCAACGGGATTGTTCCTTTCATTTTTATCACTCCATTTGGGGATTGAACGGATTCATAAAAAAATGGAGCCAGTAGAGAACCTGAGACAATGGTAATCTGCCAAGTTCCAGCGATTAACCATCCGGGACCATACGCAGATGCGAAACATAAAGGAGCATAGAATAACCCAAAACCTATCGAGCTCCACAAGAGCCATTTACCTGAATGATTTATCATTTCTTGCAAAAGTGGACGTAAATTCTTCCTGCTTATTACAATGAGTAAAAGAAAAGGGACCATAAAAACATAACGAAGCGAAGCGCTCCAAATCCAACTACCACCCGATAAAGACATCGCTCGATTCAAAATAAATGTAACTGCAAAAAAGAAAGATGCAGAAATACCCAATACAATCGGACGCAATCGTTTCACCTCAATCTGTCTAACTTGATAATAGTTCTCCATGACTCAACCAGTCCGGAAAGGCGCAAGGCGAACCACATGTACTCCTCATTTACACAAAGCCCTCGGAATCGCCTATTGGCTTTCCCGAGGACTCAAGAGTTTAACCCAAAGATATTTTGAACTTCGTCAACATTGGAGATCCGAACTCATGCGGAACCGCATGCTCGTTGGTGAGAGAGGGCGGGATTAGTCGCCCCTTCCTCCTCGATTATTCCGAATCAAGAGAGATCTTCGCAATTACACTATATCCGCCGTATCCGTAGTCGCCTTCAAGGGCATCACCGTTGAGACGGAGCTCCATTTCTCGTTTGTATACAACATCAAAGGCGGTAAACAGAGGGCGACCTTCTTGATCAGTACCTATATACTCTAATTCCTCCAAAAAATCACATCTTCCCCGAATGGCTTCTAACAATTTTTCGTGGTCGATGATTTTTCCCATTCTCATCACTCCAGATGATTGTTCTTATCTCATTATACACGCGATAGAAAAGGCCTTCTAGTCTTTGTTTCGGATTGAAACATCAGGAAAGGGCAGGCGATTGATTTCATCGAATAAGGGCATTTCCTCTGCACTTTTGCTACAATAAAATATAGTAAATGTTTCAGGATAGGGTAGGAGATCTTGATGAACCCTCTGATTGCACGGATCCAACAGAAGATTCGCGAAGCGGGAGGTCGCATCACGTTTGCATCGTTTATGGAAGAGGTCTTGTATCACCCGCTGTTCGGCTATTACAACCGTGACTCCATAACCATTGGCGAAGGGGGAGACTTTTATACGGCTCCCATGGTTCATCCGATCTTTGGTCAGTGTGTTGCGCGCCAGATTCTAGAGATCTGGGAGCAAATGGGGTGTCCAACGAAATTTACCGTCATTGAGATGGGAGCCGGGAATGGAACACTTGCTCGTGATATGTTGCAGGAATGGCGAAAAGATGAGTCGTTTAGCGAAGCGTTAACCTACATCATCGTTGAGCAAAGCCCTGTATTACAGAAACAGCAAAAGCAACAGCTTAAGGAAACGAAAGCATCGTTGGATTGGTATTGGAAGCTTTCCGAAATCCCTCAGTACGGAAAATTGACGGGGGTTATTGTGAGCAATGAGTTGTTCGACGCATTGCCTGTACATCGGCTTATGATGGAAAACGGAGAATTGGTAGAACGGTATGTTACATGGATGGAGGATGCATTTAAGGAAGTCAGTGGCCCTATATCGGATGAACGATTCGCGGAGATACTGGATATTCGTATGTTAGAACAACTCCTTGAAGGGGATCGATTGGATGTAAGTCTGCGGACGGGGGAAGTCTTGCGGGAGATGGCGAATCTCTTGTCTCGCGGCTGTATCATCACATTTGATTATGGGGATGAGCAACCGGACGTTTACTTGAAGTATGTAAGCAAGGGGGGAATTCGCTGTTATTTTCACCAAAAATTACAGTACAATCCCTTTGAAAAAATTGGGGAACAGGATATTACGGCAGATGTTGATTTTACATATTTGATGCGCACAGGGGAAGAAGTGGGCTTGCAAACAGCGGGCATCACGACACAGACCAACTTTTGGCAGGGCTCGGATTCCTAGAAAAAGCGGCGGAATTGGGGGAGCGGGCGTTGCGCGATTTCCAAGCAGATTTTGAATTGCAACGCATGCTATCTCTTTTTCTGCCGCAAGGGCTTGGAGATGCTGTCAAAGTACTGATCCAGTATAAGAATATGAAAAAACCGCTATTAAAAGGACTTACAGCGAAATGGTAGTATGAAAAGGAGAGAAGAAATAGCTGATGCTCTATGAATTTTCCGGTGCCTATGGGGGGCGCGTCACACTCACTTTTGAACGTGATCGCGCAAAAGATCCAAGCTATGTTTTGATATTCCCGTTTTTTAGGGGACAACTCTTGATGGCCAAACATATGAAAAGAGGTTGGGAGGTTCCAGGCGGGACGATGGAGCCCGGAGAAATGCCGATATGTACCGCGATTCGCGAGACGTATGAAGAAACCGGGGCCGAATTGGATGCGATCGAATGGATTGCCCAGTATACGGTACGGGAAAAAGGGAAGAAAGATCTGATCAAGTCTGTCTATATCGCCAGGGTGGCCCATCTGCAAATGCTCCCTTCCGGTTTTGAAACGACCGAAGTCCGACTGTTTAAAGAATGGCCCGCACCTGAAGACATCCGCAGCGATCAAACGTATTCGCCCATCATGAAAGATGACGTGTACCTCTATGTAATCAACCATATACGTCGGATCCAACATCCGTTTACTCATCTTTAGTAAAACGATTTGCGCATCTACACGTTCGATAGAGGAAAGGAATGATAGGATGGACACCCCTCTCGTGGTGGTACATTATGAGAAAATGATCAGGAATCTTGACAGAATGGCGGCGTTTGCGCGGGCGTACCGTGTTCGCCTGCGCCCGCATGGAAAGACGCACAAAATGCCGCAAATCGCGAAGATGCAGTTGGAGCGCGGAGCAGCCGGGATTACAGTAGCCAAGATCGGAGAAGCGGAAGTGATGGCTGCACACGGGTGTGATGATATTCTCATCGCCTATCCGCTCATCGGCAATGAAAAGGTTGAACGTTTGCTGGCTCTCGCGCGTACCGTTCGTGTCTCTACTTTGGTAGATTCTTTCGAGGGAGCAAAAGCGTTATCCGATGCTTTCTTACGTGAGAGAATGCGTCTCCCCGTCTATGTAAAAATCGATAGTGGCTTACACCGCTGCGGAGTACAGCCGGGGGAAGAAGCCGCACAATTGGTTCGTCACGTGGTATCTTTGCCGGGTCTTCAATTTCTGGGATTACTCACGCATGCAGGTCATGCGTACGCGGCAAAAGATGCGCGAGATTTGCAACGAATCGGTCAGGGAGAAGCCGATTGCCTCATAGAAACAGCTGAAATTTTGCGTAAAGAAGGAATTGCAGTACAAGAGATTTCAGTCGGTTCGACCCCAACCGTGCGTATCAGCGGTGCTGTCACGGGCGTAACAGAGATCCGTCCGGGAAATTATGTATTCCATGACATGACACAGGTCCGGCTTGGGGTAGCTACTGAAGAGGATTGCGCACTAAGAGTATGGGCTCGTGTTGTCAGTCGCCCGAACAAAAATGTACTGGTGTTGGATAGCGGTGCGAAAACATTGGCACTCGACCGCGGAGCGCATGGTGTGGAAGGGGTTAGCGGCTATGGAAGAATCGTCGGCTATCCGGATTGTGTGATCGAGCGTCTTTCGGAAGAGCATGCGGTTGTAAAAGTACCCGATGATTGTCCGCTTTCTATAGGAGACGTGGTTGAGATTATCCCGAATCACGCTTGTCCTGTGGTCAATCTTACGGATCAAGTGTATGTGATACGGGAGGGACAATCAGCAGAGGTCTGGCGGGTGGAAGCTAGAGGAAAAACGAGCTGACTGCTCAAAAAATGAACCCGTTTCCTGAAGGAAACGGGTTTTTGCCGTTTACGCAAATTCGGCCAAAGCTTTTTCGAATAAGTCACGATCCAGTGTGAGATCTTGATGAACAAGAGGAGTTTCTTTGTAACCAGGAATCAGATCTTCGTAAGCCGGTTTCTCTTCTTTATAAATGACGCCCGTGCACAAACCGTTTGTTTCTACGACTTTTGCCATCGCGCCTGCACGGTTGGTCGGATCATATCCTTCCACGTTGTCGAGGTTGACGATGTGTTCTTTATACCAGTCGTACGTATTCAACTTGTTGTATGTGACACAGGGTGAGAACACATTTAACAAAGAGAATCCTTTATGCTGAATGGCTTCTTTCACGAGACGCACGAGTTGGTTGATATCGCTCGAGAAGCCTTGTGCAAGGAACGTAATCCCGGCACCGAGAGCTACAGAAGCTGGTGTCAGAGAGTGTTCGATGTTACCTTCCGGTGTTGTTTTGTTCTTGAATCCGTGTGCCGAAGTTGGTGAAGTTTGCCCTTTCGTTAAACCGTAGATTTGGTTATCCATAACGATGTAGGTGATATCCATGTTACGGCGAACCGCATGCATGAAGTGGTTCAAACCGATACCAAAGCCGTCACCGTCACCGCCTGCAGCAATCACTGTCAAATCGCGATTGGCGAGCTTTACGCCCTGAGCGACAGGAAGTGCACGTCCGTGAATCGAGTGCATTCCATAAGAGTTGATATAACCGGAGATACGGCCGGAGCAACCGATACCGGAAATGACTGCAACCTCGTGGGGCTCTTTGCCGAGTTCCGCAAGTGCACGTTGAATGGCCGCTTGTACGGAGAAGTCACCACAACCCGGGCACCAGTTAGGACGAACATTGTTACGAAAATCTTTTACTGTAGCCATCTTTACACCAGCTCCTTGCAATGGTTGTACACTTCGAATGGGAGATACGGGTTACCGTCGTATTTGAGTAATGACTTGAATTCACCTTTCACTCCGAACATCTGCATGAGGTGTTTCAATTGGCCGGTCGCATTATTTTCGACAACGAGTACTTGTTTTGCGTGATTTACATAGTTTTGCAGTTCCTCGGTCGGGAACGGTGAGAGAACGCGAACGTGAGCATGAGCCACTCGTTTGCCTTCTGCCGTGAGCCTTTCGACCGCTTCATCAATGACGCCTATGGTTGAGCCGATACCGATGACGAGTAAATCCGCTTGTTCCGGACCCGTATAGCTGACGGCATTCGACAATTTGACACCTTTTAATTTACCCAAACGCTTATCCATCATTTTCGTACGGTTCGCTGCATCTTCACTCGGGCGTCCCACTTCGTTGTGTTCAACACCGGTGACGTGGTGAATACCGCCTTTTTGCCCCGGGAACACGCGAGGTGAAATTCCGTCTTCCGTAAACTTATAGCGTTTGAACAGTTCGCCTTGCGCAACTGCAGCAAGTTCTTCTTCTGTAGCCAGCTTACCGCGGTCAATTTTGATGCGATCATAGTCAAACGGCTCAACGCTCTGATCAGCCATTGAAAGCGCCAAGTCGGTCATAACGATCACAGGACATTGATATTGTTCCGCATAGTTAAACGCGTCAATCGTGAAATAGAAACATTCTTCAGCGGTTGCAGGAGCCAGTACGATTTTCGGAATTTCACCGTGTGTACCGAACAGTGCAGCCAGGAAGTCGGAATGCTCATGTTTGGTCGGCAAACCTGTGGAAGGACCGCCACGCTGTGTATCCATAATGACAACAGGCGTTTCTGTCATCCCCGCCAAGCCAATCGCTTCCATCATCAAAGAGAGTCCAGGACCGGATGTAGCCGTATGAGCGCGGACACCCGCGAAGTTGGCACCGATGGTCATTGTGATGGCAGCGATTTCATCTTCCGTTTGAATAACATGGCCACCGACTTTCGGGAACTTTTTAATGAGATATTCCATGACGTCTGAAGCCGGAGTGATCGGATATGCTGGCATGATACGGGAACCGGCAGCCAACGCCCCGAGCGCTAATGCATCGTTACCCATCATGAACAATCGTTTTTTTCCGTCACCTTTTTCAAGACGGAATTCCTCGATTGCGCCGCCTTCCTGTTGGATAAAATTGAAGCCTTTACGTACAGCTTCCATATTTTGCTCGACCACTTTCTGGCCTTTACGCGAGAAGCGATCAGAGATAATGCTTTCGAACAGTTCCGGGGTCAACCCCAAAATGCATGCAGAAGCACCGAGAGCAACCATGTTCTTCATAATGGATGAACCGGCTTCCTCGGCTAACTTTGTGAATGGAACACTATAGAAACGGATGTTCTTACCTTCCGGCACAACAGGGTTGAATTTGGAATCGGCGATGATAATGCCGCCCTCACGCAACTCATGCGCGTTGAAATCGATCGTTTCCTGATCGAAGGCGAGCAGCATGTCGAGCTGATCGGCACTTGCCAAACGTTGTTTTGTGCTGACACGAATTTTGTAGTTCGTATGACCGCCTTTGATACGGGAAGAAAAGTGACGATACCCGTAGATGTAATATCCTTGTCTGTTCAATGCAATCGCGAAGGTATTACCTGTTGAATCGATACCTTCACCTTGCTGACCCCCAACTTTCCAAGAAAGTTGATCCAACATCCTAGTCATCTCCTCTTGTCTACTGATACTGCTCAGGCTGTTACATGCCTTTTTACATAAAATGATACCCAGAATATATACTTCCATTATTGTCGCCGAATATCAATTAAAGCCGCGCGCAACAAATTAATGGAAGCCACATCTGGTGTAAAGACGAATTCAATGATGTCGTGGCGGCGGGTAGCGAACGCTTCGACTTCACGGCGTCTTCCCGGCGAAACGATGATGACGTCCAGATTGGCTACAAACTCACGCAGTCTGTCAGGATCGGACTCATGGCTCACTTTGATGTCCATTCCGTCGAGACCAGCCGTTTTCAAAGCCAGTAAAACTTTTGACGCGAAATTGTCGGAGCGGCAGACCAATCCGACTCGTTTGCCTGCAGGAATTCGCGCAATCCGAACGATCGTTTCCATTTGCGGATCCAGAGCGATTGCAAGCACATTCTTCCGCTGTCCCAACAGCTCTTTCACTTCTTCGTAATGAAAGAAAGTGGTGATCAAGAGATCAGCCGCTGTGAGAATAGGAAGAAACTGATCCATATTGTCGCGCAGATCATCCAGAACGATCGGAGTGATACTGATTCCTGAACCAAATTCCAACCGCTTAGCGAAATATTCCACTTGTTCGCGGTTGCATTCGATAAAACAAACCCTTACTTGATTCAGGAGTTCCATCTTTTGGCGTGCGCGCAGATTGGTAAGTTCGACAAACTCTTCAATGGAAAAACCAAGTTGAAGCCCTTCTTCCATCGCTACATCGATGATTTTCATGAGAAGGTCTTTCCGGTTTTCAATGCGCACAGCATCATCACGGTCGCAGACGAATGTGCCTCTGCCTTGCACAGACATGAGTACACCTTCGGCTTCCAATTCTTGATATGCTTGGCTCACTGTATTCCGGCTGACTTTAAGCTTCTCAGACAATTCCCGCTCAGTGGGGAGTTTATCTCCAGTTTTCCATCGACCGTTCTTGATCTCGGCAAGCACCGCTTCTTTCACTTGAATATACAAAGGAATGCCGTTCTTGCGTACGATCGGAAAGGGCATGCTACCCTCACCCCCTACAGAGACAGGTCCACAATGGATTGTGGAGATCCAAACTGGACTAATCCATTGATCAAAATCGTCAGTACCTATTATACTCGACTCATTAAAAAGGGAAAAGGTTAAAATTCGCGATTTGACAAAAAAGTTTTTCGCAACAAGGGGAACGGTTCTTCCAAAACATCTCCGAACCGGAATTCGGGCTTACCGTTATGATTAGGAACCTACGAAAAAGCGTATCGATACCCGTGTATCTACGGGCTTCGATACGCTGTTCACAAGAGATCGTTCATCTTTTAAAAAGGAGGAGGCCGGAATTGTTATTTATCTGATCGAGTTACTGACCGAGTCGGAAACAACCGGTGTATCTTTGGTATGGAACAATCGCTCCGGAGAGAACGGTGCGAGCGAGATGGAAGTCGCTCGGTTGAGTAGAAGTTCAGCCATGGACTGACCGGTGATTGCGGATAAAAGAATACCATTTCTCCAGTGGCCGGTTGCTGCATACAGCCCTTCATACTGAGGGAGTCTTCCGATATAGGGAAGACCGTCATGTGACGCCGGGCGAAACCCTGTAATGGTACCTGCAAAGAAACTCCGGGAGAGAGCAGGCATCAATCGGGTGGCCGATGTTGTCAAACGCTCGATATTTTGCAAAGTAGGACGTGAATCAAAACCGGCTTTTTCGGCGGTTGCCCCGATATAGGTTTGTCCGTTGGCTTTAGGTATGATGTAAGTCCCATGTGTGTAAATGGTGTACTCGGACACATGTGGTGTCGTGTCAACGAAAATCGATTGTCCTTTTTGCGGATACACGGGAATCTCAATCCCGAGATAGGAAGCGAGGAGACCGCTCCATGCGCCTGTAGCAATCACGACTTGATCCGCGTAATATTCGCCGTTTAACGTCTTGACACCGCAGATCCGTTCTCCTTCGCAAACAAAACCGATGACCTCCGTTTCCTCAACAAAAGTGGCTCCTAAAACGACGGCTGCCTCTATGAGAGCCCGTAAGTACCGGGGGCTGCGCACTTGATAATCATCCGGAAGGAAAAGGGCCCCGTATGTAGAAGATATGAAATCTCCGCATTCCTGGCGTAAATCTTTGTCTTCCAACCATATGGCTCGATATCCGGCTTTCGTTTGCCAAGGGATGCGTCCGAGAAGTTCATTGCGGTCTTCTTCAGATACAGCGATTCGCAACATGCCTGTACGGTTCAACTCGATATCCACTTTAGAGATCTCATAGAGTTCTTCTTGTATCTGTGAAAACAAGGAGCGGCTCTTTACCGCGAGGTCGAAAAGCGGCCCCGGCTCGCTCATCTCGACTTGTGCACCGAGCATACCGCCGGCTGCACAAGTTGCTTGTCCCGCTTTTCTTTTTTCGATGACGAGCGGTTTCACCCCTTCTTTCGCGAGAAAATAGGCGATCGCGCTACCGATCACGCCCCCGCCGATGATGATGACATCTGCTCTCGAATTCATGAGAAACATCTCCTCTCCCAATCTTTTTTCCGTCCAGAATATCTGTACGTGTACGACTCACTCATCTGTCGGTTCCTCTCACGGCATGGAAGGGTTCATGAACGGTGAAGGAAGTGCGTGCTTCGGGACGAACGGGCTTTCATCCATCCGCTGTCGCAGAATACGGGCCGCTTCAAACGGGTTATCCTGTGACATCACGGCTCCGATGACGGCGATGCCCGCAACCCCGGTAGCGAGCACCTGATCGATATTTTCATTTGTAATTCCACCGATGGCCAGAACAGGTATGGAGACCGCGTCGATCACTTGTTTCAGTGAGTCGATACCGCGCGGAGGGAGTCCCGGTTTTGAATTTGTCGGAAAAATGTGACCGTACGTGATATAACTTGCTCCCTGTTTTTCCGCTTCGATGGCTTCTTCTATGGAGTGAACCGAGCATCCGATCAACATCTCACTCCCTACGATCGACCGTACCGGACGAACGGGCAAACTCTTGGCCGCGAGATGAACCCCGTTGGCTTCGAGCGCTTGTGCGACATCGACTCGGTCATTGATCAGAAGTCCCGTCTGTTCTTCTTTGATCACAGGTTGAATCACTTTTCCGAGTGTATAGAGGTCGAGGGCGGGAGCAGACTTGTAACGAAGCTGAATATAATCGGCCCCTCCCTTGGCTGCTGCGGATACAATAGGAATCAGTTCATTGGCTTGTTTAAGACCATCTGTGATTATATGTAATTGAAAACGGTTTTTACCTTTCATATGAATACCTGCCTTTTATAAAAATAAAAACCACCGTCTATCCCAAGAATAGTTAAAAATAGGGAAAAACGGCGGTCACCAGTCATTGACCTACGATTCATGTTCAGTCTACCATCATAAACAGAGATGGTCAACGAGAAGAACGAAATTGTTACAAAAGGGATGCATATTTCTTAAACGATTACCAAAAAGGAGAGTATGTACATGTTCATCACTGCAGCACATAAAGAGGAAATCAAGAAGATCTTCACGGTCATGGAGCGTTATGCGGAGAATTTAAAACGTTTGACAAACGAAGGGCGAGAACGCTTTCTGACCGATCCACTGTTGCAATTAGCGGCAGAACGCTCGTTGCATATCGCTATGGAGTGCGTTACGGATGTCGGAAATCTGCTGATTGATACGTTGATCATGAGAGATCCCAGTTCATATGAAGATATTGTGCAAATTTTGGCAGAAGAGGAAGTCATCGCGAAAGATTTTGCCTCCCACTTCCTCGAAGCTGTCCGTTACCGTCGTATCCTTGTACACGAGTATCAAAAGATCGTGCCTGATGAGCTCTACGAAATGGTGAGAAAACACAGCGGTGATTTTGATCAATACCGGGATTCCGTCTATACATATGTTGGCATATCTTAAAAGGCAAAAGGGAGAGGTTGTCTCTCCCTGTGTCAGTCTTCTAATATAAAGACGGGAACATCTTGTTTGACGCCGAACTCGAGCGCTTGTTTGACGGCACCGCCATCTCCCACATAAACATCGATATGATGTCCTTTTATGGCACCGCCCGTATCTTCCGCGTAACGGATTCCAAGTCCTTCGATATAAACCTTACTGCCGATCGAGATCACTTCGGGATCAACTGCGATCGTTCTTCCGATCGTTGCCACACGTCCTGAGGACGTGATACCATATCCGGGATCCCCTGGCCTTTTGCCGGTTGATTCATACCCGGATGTATACGCAGTCAGTTTACAATTGAGGACGTGGCGAACGCGAAATCGTTCGCCTGATGCTGTGATGATCACTTTCCCTTGTTCAGCCATCACAGGTTTCGCTTCATCGTGCAAACGCGGAATGACCAGATGGCTTCCGATTTTCAATTGATCGGGGCGAACATTCGGATTGAGGGAGAGCAAGCGTTCCACCGTTGTGTGATAGCGATTGGCGATATCCCATAGGGTATCATCCGGTGAAACGGAATATTGGATGAAGTCTGCCCCCGCGGTGTTCGTTTGTCCGGGAGCAGACCGAGTTTCCGGAGTCGCCGCTCCGGCAGGGAGAGTGAAAGCCGAAAGGGTCCAAAGCCCGATCGATACAACCATCCCCCATCGTCGACTTCCCATAAGAACTTTCACCTCTGCTAGTAAATATAGACAGAACTATTTTGAGCGGAAGTTTTTCTCGTTATTCATGTAATCTTGAAACGTATATCCGTACATCTGGCATACTCCATAAAAATGGCAGGTAAGGGAAGTGATCGGGTATGGAAAATGAGCAGGAGATTCGCCAAGCGTCGACTTTGATCTTAATGCGTGACAGACAAGAAGGAGGGCCTTGCGAGGTATTCGTTACGAAGCGCCCCGAGACGATGACGTTTTTGCCCGGGTACTATGTGTATCCGGGAGGTGCTTTGGAACCACAAGACTTTGGTAAGTCAATCGCTTCTCGTTGCACGAAAGCATGCACGATAGAGGATCAATTCTTGGCTCATAGGGTCGCGGCGATTCGCGAATGTTACGAAGAAATCGGGGTTCTTTTGGCGCGCGATTCCCATGGGGAATGGGTCGAAGACATGATGTACGAAGATGTACGCAACAGGATCATTCAAGGGGCGGAATCGTTCCATGAATGGGTGATTCGAAATGGATGGACATTGGAAGTTGACGTTCTCCTTTATGTAGGTTGTCGTGTCACTCCTAAAAATCCGACCAATCGCCGCTTTGAAACGCGTTTTTTTATGGCTCGCATACCGCGCAGCAAGGTGCCGAAGGTGAACGAGCGCGAGGTGATAGAGGGGATGTGGTTGACACCGCAAGAAGCCTTGCAGGCGTATGCACAAGGTCTCATGAAGATGGCACCGCCAACACTCGACAGCTTGCGCTACCTTTCCCGGTTCAGGACTGTCGATGAGGCGTTGAAGTACACGCGAAAGAATATTCCGCTATGGAACTGACATGCGAGAAAGCCCACATAACCGTCCGTGATAACGGTTTGCGGGCTTTCAATCATGTCGTTCAAAAGCTTATTTTCCTTCTGAGACAACGGTTCCGGTTTTCTCAACGCTTTGTGGAACCCAATTCCCATTCTCGTTCGTTAATTGTACTTTCCAAACGCTTGTTCCGTCTGCTACGAAATACGTATGATTTTTATCTACGGAAACAAGATGTATAGGTTCGTTCGTGGACGGCTGTACGGCACTTAATGCAACATTGATTTCATCGTTGTTAAAACGAAAGGCTCCGTACATCGTGCTGACCAAAGCCAACGCGGCAACGACGGACAACAGGAAGATCTCAAACTTATTGATTCTCGCGATTACGGCTGACAAAACCATCCGCCCCTTTCCTATAGATTACCGTTATTTGTTAATTAGAAGTGCTGTCACAGGTATTGTACAAATCGGAAAGCTATGTTGTCAACGAAGAAGAAAGGGCATATTTTGGCGTTCGATCGGCACTTGCGATTTGGACGCGCCTTTCGTTTAGCAATTTCATTATGTGCCCTTCTATCGTCCGTTCTGCCGCCCAGCGCACGCTTGGGTGAATCTGGTCTCTGTAGATCAGATCGACCAATTGGGAAACGGACAGGGGAGAGGATTGTAACAGCTTCAGAATTTGTGACTCCCGCTCCAGCCGTCTTGTGATCAAAAAGTCGATGCAGGCGTCCGGATCGTGAATCATGTGACCATGTCCGGGTGCCAAGCGTTCAGCGTGGAACGATTTGAGACGCTGTAAACTTTGAAGATAATGAGTCAGATCGCCGTCTGGCGGACCGATCCACACACTTCCTTCTCCGGCTGCATTATCGCCTACGAATAGGATCTTTTCTTCTTCCATCCATAAGCTGATATGTCCTTTCGTATGTCCCGGAGTATGAAGTACGAAGATGGGCACCCCACCAATCTCAATCCTGTCTCCTTCTGTCAGTGCTTTCTCCACCTTGTAAGGGGAGATCTCCCGGTGGATGTTTTCAACCTCTTGCGCGTGAGCCCATATTGGACATTGAAAGTGGTCGGATAACGCTTTGGCACCAGGACTGTGATCGCGGTGGTAATGCGTGAGGATGATCGCTTTGACTTGCGGCTGGCCCATTGATTCTATATAGCTGATAATCTCTTTTGTTGAATCCTCTTGTTCATAACCCGCGTCGATAATAATCGCTTCCCCGTGATGCGTGATTACATAGACATTGGTGGTTGTCGCAGGTAAGAGAGTGGGGCTGCTGACGGTCAATCGATGAACATAACGACTCTCTTGCATGAAAGAGCCCCCTTCCGATCGATCAGATATACATATTATAACAAAATGAGATGTCTCATAACAGGCGGGAGTGGCTCTTGGTTGACTGATGCTTTTCTGCGAGGTGTAAATAAGGGCAAAAACCCACCCTCTCTTCATGACAAAGTACTTATCATGATCTTTGTGTTCATAGGTTGACACAGCCATTTCCGGTTTATGAACATTTGTTAAAATCCTGTATTATAATCAAGGGACGGGAGGTGTCAGCCATGAGCGGTCAACAAGACCATTGGTTACAGGCGATTGAGGGATTTCTGATCGACTTGGATGGAACGATGTATCGAGGAAAAGAACCGCTTCCTTACGCGAAAGAGTTTGTCGAATGGTTGGAGCGAAATCACAAACGTTATTTGTTCGTGACCAACAATTCTTCCAAACGTCCCGAACAGGTTGCCGAGACGTTGATAAGTATGGGCATACCTGCAACCCCGGATCATGTATTAACATCCAGCCAAGCGACCGCCATGTTTATTCAAGAACATTGCGATCATTCACCGACTGTCCACATGATTGGTGAAGAAGGGCTGAGGACGGCGCTCGAAGAGATCGGTTGCCGTCTTGTCGAAGAAGAGGGCGAGTATGTTGTCGTCGGCATCGATCGCCAATTTACATATGAAAAAATGAAGCGCGCATGTGACGCGATCCAAAAAGGTGCGGTCTTTATCGGGACAAACCCGGACAAGCGGTTGCCGACAGAAACCGGTTTAGCCCCTGGTGCGGGTTCTTTGGCGAGGGCTGTAAGTATCGCGGCTGGAAAAGACCCGATATGGATCGGCAAACCGGAGGCGCGCATGATCGAATACGGGATGAAAAAAATCGGCACGGTGAAGGAGAACACTGTTGTGATCGGTGATAACCTGGAAACGGATATTCTAGCCGGAGTCCATGCGGGTATTCGTTCGATCCTCGTACTGACAGGATACTCAAAACGGGAAGATATTTGCGACGCGGAGGGAAAACCTTCTTTCGTTGTGAATGATCTCGCTGAACTCGTTCGTTGCTGCGAGAACGCTTGAAGAACGTATTCACAGCCATGTTTCCCGGTGTTATTGCACAACCTCGTGAGTGAACGCCGCCCTTAAAGGGGCGGTATTTTTCATGCGCTATGATTGATGCTTTGTATTGTGAAAAAATATTTTTCGACAGTATAATGCGTTTTCCCGTCATAAAGGGATTTTTATATGGCAAGCAGAGCCAACACTTGCTTGTCCGAATAGACGACGATTAGCTTGATACTGCCAGCCCTTTGCTCCTTCTTTCACTTGATTTTTATAGGAAAATCAATCCTTGACCTTCCTAGATCTAGTGTTATAATTTCGAAGTACACATAATAAGCGCTATATATAGTGTTGTGGATGTACGTACATATTCAATCTTTCGTATTGTCCGAACAATAGAAACAGGAGGGATGTGTCGTGCGCTGTCCCTTTTGTCAACATCCCCATTCGCGTGTGATCGAGTCGCGTGCGAGTGAAGACCATACAACGATTCGGCGCAGACGCGAGTGTGAAGCCTGCATGAAAAGGTTTACCACATACGAAAAAGTGGAGATGGCTCCACTGATGGTGATCAAGAAAGACAAACGGCGGGATGAATTTTCGCGCGAAAAGCTGTTGCGCGGTGTATTAAAAGCGTGTGAGAAACGACCGATCCCGCTTGAACAAATCGAATCGCTCGTCGATCAGGTTGAGCGGGAACTGCGAGCAGAATATGATAAGGAAATTTCTTCGGAAAGAATTGGAGAAAAAGTGATGGAGAAATTGCGTGTGTTGGATGGTGTCGCCTATGTGCGGTTCGCCAGCGTCTATCGTCAGTTTAGAGACGTTGAGACATTTGCAAACGAGATCCTTGGGCTGTTGAATAAAAACTAGGAGGTAAATCATATGACACAAAGCATACAAACGAGTATGCTCCCATTTACGGAGGAAGATTATCTCTCAACGACGGGTGAGAGAATCGTAGCAGATCGCTATCTGTTAAAAGATACGCAAAAAGAAACTTTACAAGTGGGCAGTCTGGTCGTTGCCGTGATCGATAAGAAACGCGCGTATCACGAACTGGCAAGGGTTGTGGCATTACAACCGGAAGAACGGCTGGCGACGGTGGAACTGCGTGATGGGTTCCAAATCGAACTCTCATATGACCATATCGATGTCCTAAAAGAAACGTCACCCAGACAGATGTGGAAACGGATCGCGAAAGGCGCTGCAGCGGTGACGAAAGATCCGGAGCGTTGGGAAACGCTTTTCTATGAGTTGCAAAGCAAATGGCGCTACGTTCCTGGAGGACGCATCAACGCTTCTCTCGGAACGGGCATTCAGACGACGAGTTATAACTGCTTCGTCATTCCCAACGTTGGACCGACACCTCGTGATTACGCGACTTCGTTCGGGCAGACTTTGGAGATCCAAGCGCGCTCGGGCGGTGTTGGAATGAATTTGTCGGAAGTCCCACCACAAGGAACGATAACTCCCGTCACTGACAAATCCCGCAAAACGGAGCTGCATCTGGTGTTGGATGTTTGGCATGCCGACATCTTGGATTTTCTGGCGGAAACGTATGAAAACAGCACCAAAGTGGTACGTGTCAATGCGGAATTTTTGCGTGCCGTAGAGGAAGGTGCCGATTGGACGTTCGTTTTCCCGGACACGACGACGGAGGGGTATGACGAAAAATGGAACGGGAATATTCAACAGTGGATCGAAGAGGGTCTACCTGTTACGTACGGGGAAACGATCTCCGCAGAAACGCTTTATGAGAAGATTCTTGAATCGGACGTGATGGTCGTACAAGACTTGGTCGGCGTTACGCTGATCCCGGGGGATCGCCGCGGTACGATCGCGAGTACGCTCGGAGATATGTGGGAGAAGATGTTGGAAGGAAAGAAAGTCTCTATCGTATTGTCCTCGTTGCGTCCGCGATACAGTTATGTTCGCGGTGTCAATGGACGCAGCTCCGGCGCTTATTCGTGGGGAATCCTCTATGACAAAGGGAACCTGGTATTCGGTCAAGGGTTTGGTCCCGTTGGTGTCGGCGAAATCATGTCGGTAGGATGTCAACTGACATTGCAAGGTGGATCCCGCCGCGGTGCATTGATGCTGATATTGAATGATAAGCACGCCGATCTGCGCAAATTTATCACCTGTAAACAAGTCGACGGTGTGATCACGGGGGCGAATATTTCGGTCGGTATCTCCGAAGAATTTATGCGTGCGAAAGAGCGAGGGGAAGATTGGGAACTCGGTTATCCGCCGCTTGAAGAGATGTACGACTTCGACGGGGACTTCCATGCATGGGAAGCTTCCGGACGCGAGTTGGTCACATACGAGAAGCTTTCGGCAACGGAGCTGTGGGATGAGATCATGGTTTCGGCATGGAAGTCTGCCGAACCGGGAGTGGTCTTTCTTGGACGCTACAATGCGATGTCCAACTCTCACTATTTCAATCCGATTATTGCGACGAACCCATGTGGTGAGCAAGGACTGCCGGCTTACGGCATCTGCAATCTGGGGGCGGTCGTTCTCTCCAAATTTGCCGTCGGTTTCGAGGATTGTGGTGAGCAAGTTTCATTCGCAGATCCGGAAAAGGAAGCGTATATTCGTGAGCAACTGAGAAAACATTTCAATGACGAGAAGACAGAGTTTCTGCTCCATCATATTAAATGGGAGGAATTGGAGCGGATTACCCGCATCGGCTTGCGTTTTCAAGATGCTGTCATCGATGCGACCTTCTATCCTTTCGAAGAAAACCGGCAAAATCAACTGTCGGAGCGCCGCGTCGGTCTCGGGATCATGGGCTTGCATGATTTGCTGCTGTATTGCGGGATTCGTTACGGAAGTGAAGAATCGACAAAGCTGATCGATGTGCTGATGGGATTGATGGCCGAATGGTGTTATCTCGAATCGGTAGAATTGGCGAAGGAAAATGGTCCATTCCCAAAATTTGACGCTGATCTCTTCCTGCAATCCGGCTATATGAAACACATGGCTCAGGAAAAGCCGCATGTGGTGGAAGCGATCAGGAAGTATGGAGTACGAAACGTGACAACGATGACGATCGCTCCGACGGGAACGACCGGAACGATGATCGGGTGTTCCACGGGTTGCGAGCCATACTATGCATGGTCGTATTTTCGCAATTCACGTTTAGGTATGTTTGAAGAAAATGCAAAAATTGTAGATGACTATATCCGCACACACGAGGGTGTCACACGCGACACGTTGCCGCCTTATTTCGTGACGGCGATGGATCTGACACCGGAAGAGCATGTGCGTGTCCAAGCGGCTTTACAAAAATGGATCGACAGTTCGATTTCCAAGACATGTAATGCGCCAAACTCCTATACGGTAGAAGATACCAAGCGTTTGTACGATCTCGCTTATGAGCTTGGCTGCAAAGGTGTAACGATTTACCGCGACGGCTCCCGTTCGGAACAAGTGCTTTCTTTGAAAGAGAAAATAGAAAAGGAGCCCGAAGAACAAACGGAAGCGCAACAGGCAGATACTCAGGAGATGAAATCGGGAACAACATGCGGCTGTTCCGTTTACAAGAAGAAGAAGCGTCCGGACGTGTTATACGGTGCGACGTACAAAAAGGAAACTCCTCTTGGCACCGCCTATATCACCATCAATGATGATCCGGATGATCATCTGGCGCGTGAAATTTTTGTCAACATAGGGAAAGCCGGTTCGGATGTTTACGCAGCGAACGAAGCGCTTGGCCGGGCGATTACCCTCTACCTGATGGACTCACAGAATCCAAATAAAGAAGCGGTGCTCGTACAACACTTCTCAGGAATCGGAGGGGCGAACTCCGTAGGTTTCGGGGATCGGCGCATCACTTCTGTCCCAGACGCAATCGCCAAATCCCTGATCGAACACTCGGAGACATTCCCGTTGCGTTTCATGTCATCGAAGGAATTGGCAAGTTGTACGGAGGAATCCCTTCAAGAACGGCCCAGTCTGCGGGAGTTCAACGTAGGCAAGGATCTATGCCCGCGTTGTCATCAGCACACATTGATCCGCCAGGGCGGATGCAACGAATGTGAGGCATGCGGGTATAGCAAGTGTTAGTGGTATGATTGTAGATAAGCACAGGAGGTTTCCTGTAAGTTCATAAATAGCCGGATTGCTTCAGAATCTGCGGAAAATATATTCATATAAAGTTAGATGGAATTGGACTCAACCGATGTAGTCTTATTGATGACTTTCATTCAGTTAGTGGTTGAGTCCTTTTCTTTTTATTATCCTGATGGTGGAACGAAGAAGATGAAAATCACGAGAATAAATTCATTCATTCTGATAGTAGAGATCCCGTAGTAGAGATTCGATGGAATTGGGCGTTGTCCCACTCAAGGATACAAGCAAAAATATATTGACGGTTATTCGATAGGAATGATATGGTATATTCAATCGTTGAAAATTGATTGATTTATTTTTTAAATGAAAAAGGAGGGAAAATTCATGAGCGAGCGTAAACTGGGTTTTGAAACTCTTTCTCTACATGCCGGACAAACACCGGATCCTGCCACTGGTTCTCGGGCAGTTCCCATTTATCAAACAACCTCCTACGTATTCCGTGACACGGAACATGCGGCCAATCTGTTTGCTTTGAAAGAAGCGGGGAATATTTATACACGGATCATGAATCCGACTACCGATGTGTTTGAACAACGCGTGGCCGCTCTCGAAGGAGGCGTAGGTGCACTGGCACTCGCTTCAGGATCAGCAGCGATTACGTACGCCGTTCTGAACATTGCTGGTCCGGGGGATGAAATCGTTTCTTCCACCAACCTGTATGGCGGAACCTATAATCTGTTTGCTGTCACTCTGAAAAAATTCGGGATCACAGTTAAGTTTGTGGATCCGTCCAACTTAGAAGAAGTGAAACAGGCGATCACCGACAAAACAAAAGCGATATTCGCAGAAACGATCGGAAATCCGAAGATGGATGTGGCGGATATTACCGCTTTGGCAGACATTGCCCATACGTCGGGTGTGCCATTGATCATCGATAATACATTTGCCTCACCTTACCTCTGCCGTCCGATCGAACACGGAGCGGATATTATTGTACATTCGGCCACGAAGTTTATCGGCGGACATGGAACGGCCATCGGCGGGGTAATTGTCGACGGAGGAAAATTCCCTTGGGATAATGGACGCTTCCCAGGATTGGTGGAACCGGATGAAAGTTACCACGGGGTAAGTTATGTGCGAGATATCGGCCCTGCCGCATATATCGTTAAAGCACGTGTGCAATTGCTCCGCGATATGGGAGCTGCCATTTCACCGTTCAATTCATTTTTGCTTCTGCAAGGACTAGAAACGCTCTCTCTGCGCATGGAGCGCCATTCAGACAATGCCCTTGCGGTTGCCGAATTCCTGGAGTCCCATGAAAATGTGCAGTGGGTGAATTATCCCGGACTGAAATCAAGCCCTTATCATGCACTCGCAGAAAAATATCTGCCTAAAGGAAAGGGCGGAATTCTCACGTTTGGCATTAAAGGCGGTGTGGAAGCAGGCAGAAAGTTTGTTGATTCCCTGGAACTGTTTTCTCTGCTGGCAAACGTAGGGGATGCGAAATCACTCGTGATTCACCCGGCAAGTACAACGCATCAACAGCTTTCTGAAGAAGATCAGCTCAAAGCGGGCGTTTCCCCGGAACTGATTCGTCTCTCCGTCGGAATTGAAACGGTCGACGACATCATTGCTGACTTGCAACAGGCGTTGGCCAAAAGTCAGGCATAATGCGTACATTCACTGTGAAGAGTCGCTTTGATTATACGTGTATGATCGATCTTTCGGGAATGATGGGAGAAGATTGCAAGAAGGCTCGTCGTCAAATAGGCGGCGAGCTTATTTGTTAATATCGCCTCGCAGAGACTTCCTCACCCCTGAATGAAGGTACAGAAGCATTTTAAATGAAATCGGATTAGAAAAAATACTCTGTAATAGAAAAATAATCTGCAATATATGAAAATATTATGATAAAATGATTTACGTCTAGGTCTTAGGAATCATTTTCAAGAAAAGTGTTCGGGAGTGGAGGTGAGTATCGGTCTATATATTTGAATCTTCACAATTATGATTAATTTAAAAAAGTTCAAAGGGGGAGGATCATGAAAACGAATCTTCACACTGGCGTAAACGCTTCCATCCCTGATTCAGAGAACATCCGTCCGGCGTCAACGGGTGAATGGGAGCGAATCGTTCACTCTTCAGCATTTCAGGAACTCATTCGGAAAAAACGAGCTTTCATTATTCCTGCAATGATCTTCTTTATGGTATTCTATTTCGTTCTTCCGATTCTAACCGCTTTTACGACTGTACTGAACAAAAAGGCGATTGGCGCGATCAATTGGGCGTATTTGTACGCGTTTGCGCAGTTCATAATGACGTGGGGACTCAGTCATCTCTATATGAAAAAGGCGAATCAGTTTGATGAACTCTCCGAGAGGGTGAAGCGGGAAGCCGCGCAAAAGGGGGAGAAAGTTCAATGAATACGACCGCATTTATTTTCTTTGTCGGAATTATCGTACTCACACTCTTGATCACCTATTGGGCGGCACGACGGAATCATTCAACCAGCGAATTTTATGTGGCGGGGGGCAGTATCACCGGTTGGCAAAACGGATTGGCCATTCCAGGGGATTACATGTCTGCCGCATCGTTTCTTGGAATCGCGGGGCCATTGCGCTGAACGGTTTTTCCGGATTCTTCTATTCGATCGGCTATTTGGTAGCTTATCTGGTGGTTCTCCTGATCGTTGCCGAACCGTTGCGCAATCTTGGGAAGTATACGATGGCGGATATGATTGCAGCTCGCTTTAATGCCAAGGCGATCCGTTCCGTTGCCGCGTTAAATACACTGGCGATCAGCACGTTTTACATGATCGCGCAGTTAGTCGGTGCTGGTGCTATCATCAAGTTATTGTTGGGACTGGACTATTCTACATCGATTATCATCATCGGTATCTTGATGACGATCTATGTTGTCGCAGGCGGGATGTTGGCTACCACTTGGGTTCAGATCGTCAAGGCTGTTTTGCTCATGGGAGGTACCATTGCCCTTTCCCTGATGGTTCTCGCTCACTTCCACTTTAATGTAGTCGAAATGTTTAATCAGGTTGCTCTTAAGATTGGAGACAAAGCGGTCACACCGCCCCCGCCGACGACGATTCAAGCAGGTTTGGATGTCATTTCCCTGAATCTTGCGTTGGTACTTGGAACAGCGGGATTGCCTCACATTCTGATTCGCTTCCTCTCGGTTCCCAATGCGCAAACGGCTCGCAAATCGATCATTATTGCTACATGGATCATCGGGATATTCTATTTGATGACTCCGATTCTGGGGTATGGTGCCGCATATTTCCTTGGGCAAGACACGATCAAAAAGGCGAATGCGGCAGGCAATCTTGCCGCACCTCAATTGGCAGAATATTTGGGGGGGAATATTTTTCTTGCTTTCATATCCGCGGTTGCTTTTGCGACGATTCTCGCCGTTGTTGCCGGACTCGTGATATCCGCGGCTAGCGCCTTCGCACACGACTTCTATTCGAATGTACTGCGTCAAGGAAAAGCGAGTGAAAGCGAACAGATGAAAGCGGCACGTTGGGCATCCGTCGGTATCTCTATTTTCTCGATCATTCTTGCTCTGGGAGCGAAAAACTTTAATGTTTCGTATTTAGTCGCTTTGGCGTTCTGTGTGGCTGCCAGTGCCAACCTTCCGGTGATCGTGTTGACCATTTTTTGGAGAACATTTAATACGACCGGTGCAGTAACTGGTATGCTTGTAGGACTGTTGGGCTCAGTCGGATTGATCTTGATCAGTCCCAATGTGATGCCTGCCCATGCGATCTTCCCGCTGAAGAGCCCTGCTATCGTGTCTGTTCCACTTGGTTTTCTTGCTTGTTACTTGGGGACAGTTTTGAGCGCAGCAGCAAGAAAGGAAGATGAAGAGAAGTTTACGGAAATATTCGTTCAAGCGAATACAGGAATCAAGAGAATCGGTTAGGCGCATCGATCGTTTTTTCGATGTAAGTCGAATACGAAGGTGATGACAATCCATACGTTTTGCGTATGGATTTTTTTTGCATTTTGAACCCCATCGTATGAAACCCTATTATATTGGAAAACTTCTCAGGGGATATTGTTGCATATATATTGGAATAGATTAAATTTTCGAACACGGAGGTGGCATCATGCGGTTCAAAGATAAAGTGGTGCTCATTACTGGAGGGGCTAATGGGATTGGCAAAGAGACGGCGCTTCTTTTCTCAAAAAACGGTGCGAAAGTGATGATCGCCGATTTTGATGAAACAAGCGGCATCTCTACACGAGAAGAATTGCGAAACCAAGGGGCAGAGGCGGAATTTGTCAAAGCGGATGTGAGTCAACTCCATGATGTACAGAAGATGGTGGATGTGACACGGGAACGGTTTACACAGATCGATGTTTTAATCAATAACGCAGGGATTACGCGCGACGGTTTTCTTGTCAAAATGGAAGCAGAACAGTGGGAGAGAGTGATTGCGATTAATTTAAGCGGCGTTTTCTATTGTACGCATGTGGTGGCAAAAGAGATGATCGATCGGGGAAGTGGTGTGATTCTGAATGCCGCATCTGTTGTTGGGCTGTATGGGAACGTTGGGCAAACAAACTATGCAGCCGCCAAGGCCGGTGTGATCGGCATGACGAAAACCTGGGCTAAGGAACTTGGGCCCAAAGGAATCCGGGTGAATGCGGTTGCCCCGGGATTCATTGTAACAGGAATGACAGACAAAGTGCCGGAGAAGATACTCGAATTGATGAAAGAACGAACCCCCTTACGGCGCCTGGGCCAGCCTTCTGATATCGCTAACGCCTATCTGTTCCTTGCCTCCGATGAAGCGAGCTTCATCAACGGAGCCGTATTAAGCGTGGACGGGGGACTGGTATTCTAGGGAAGACCGCAAGAGGGGTAAATAGGAATATAGGTTTGAACAGAGGAACAGGAACGATGTCTGTTCCTCCTGCTTTTTAATGGAGAAGAGGGTTCGCCTTCTAGGATCGCTAGAAGGTAAAAAGGGATGGTAGAGAGAATTTTTAAAAGAATCGATCGGCTGATTTATGAACGGATCATTCACGTTAGATCAATCGTCAAAAGAGGGGCGAACGTCATGAATGTAGAGAAGAGAAAATTTTCTGTTACAGACTTTACTTTTGATGCGGGTGTAACCTTGCCCGTGGAAATCGGTTACGAGACTTATGGAACATTAAATGAAGACCGCTCAAATGCGATTTTGATTTGTCACTTTTTCAGTGCGACGAGTCACGCGGCTAGTTGGGGTAATGGATCGGCCGTATTCCATGGGCAAGAAGAGCAAGGGTGGTGGGACGCTTTGATCGGTCCGCAAAAAGCGTTCGATACCGATCGTTTCTTCGTCATCTGTTCCGATGTCATTTGCAACGTGAACGCGAAAAACCCGAATGTGTATACAACCGGTCCGGCTTCTGTTAATCCCATGACTGGAGAAAAGTACGGGCTATCTTTTCCACAAGTGACAATCCGAGATTTTGTACGTTTGCAGAGAAGGTTGTTGCATGCTTTGGGAATCGAACGCTTGTATTGTGTAGCGGGCCCCTCGATGGGGGGCATGCAAGCACTTCAATGGGCGGTCGATTATCCGCAAGACGTACAAAAAGTTGTGGTTGTCATCAGTGGCGGGCGGACGCCTTCCTTCACATCTGTTATGCCGTTACAAGTAGGCATCGACGCGATTTTTGGTTATGAAATGTCCGGTTTGAGGGTAGCGGTCAAAGCGATGACGATTCAAGCACGCTGCGTTGAATTTGCTAAACGGGAGTGGGGGTATCCCGTTACAACTCCTTCAGCGAATGGAAAGGAGCAACCTTTTTCCTTTCATAAAGAGATGGATGCGCTTGTGGAAGAACGCATTCGTTATATTGAGCCGTTGCACTGGGCCTATATCAGCAGAGCATGCCAACTTTATAATCTGGAATATGGGTATGGTTCGTACGAGCAGGCTCTCTCCCGTATCCAGGCGGATGTTTTGGCCATTCCGTGCAGTACAGATCTTCTGTTTCCACCGGAGGAAAGCCGTGATTTGGTGGAGCGATTACGAAAATTAGGAAAGAACGCTTTTTATTACGAATTGGAATCACCGAACGGGCATCTCGCGGGCGTATTGGAATGTGAAAAAATCAGTGAACCGATTCGATCGTTTCTTCATATATTCTCACACGATTTCTAAAATTATTCCACATGTACCTCCTATAATAAAACTTGTTATGTAAACATGAATGCGAGAACAATCAAGGAAATTTTTGACGTTCCAGTTAAATAGGAGGTACATCGATGAAATGGAAGATTGGTGCAGTGATAACACTAGCAATCTTCTTTTCAAATTATGCGTACGCAAAGTACACGCCGAGCGGTCAAACTCCATTAACAAAACGAGTCGATTCCATTGTGCATACCATAGATGCCAATATTCTACAGAAAAAACAACAACAGAAACAAGTCAGTCAGACAACAGAAAGTTCAAAAATACTTTCACAATCGCACGAAAACGCTCCTATTCAAAATCAGCATACAGTGGGACAAAACAATATCTTGAACCAACCAGCGAATCATTTGAATCAATCTGTTCTCCTTCATGTAGCCGCCCAATCACAAAATCCAGAACTCTATAACGGTTGCGAGATGACGAGTTTGTCTATGCTATTGGACGCAGCTGGTCAATCGGTAGATAAAATGACATTGGCAAACGAAATTCCAAAGGATCCAACGCCAGAAGTTCTAGACAGTGATGGATCCATTGCTTCTTGGGGAGATCCAAATATCGGCTTTGTTGGAGATATCACCGGTAATCATGTTGGTTACGGAGTATACCACAGTCCTGTATTTAAATTATTAGATCAAATCCTCCCTGGAAAAGCGATAGATTTGACGGGGCGTTCTTTTGAGCAAATCCTCAATCAGGTGGCTTCGGGTAAACCCGTTATCGCTTGGACAACTGTCAATTTTGCACCGACCTCTTCGTGGGTGACATGGCAGGGTCCCAACGGTCCGGTACATGCGACATTAAACGAACATGTGGTTTTAATTGTTGGCTTTAATAATGATCAGATTTTTGTTAATGATCCATTGGATGGGACGGCTGCAAAGGCGGTGAATCGGGCCCAATTTGAATCATCTTGGGAACAACTGGGACAACAAGCTGTTTCATTTAATTGATCGTATTTTTATGAGGTGCGACATGTAACTGTTGCGCCTTTTTTCATGGGATATTGCATGGGGGATGTTTAAGAACGATTTCTCCCGTGGATTCTCGAGGTTATCTGTATTTACTTCGATGAAATATTTTTATATCATGTATAACAACTAATCCTTATGCATCTATTTGAATCGTACAGACGGGAGGGAGGTTACACAATGTTCCGATGGATCATGACCAAAGTATTTCGCGAGTATTGGAACCCTTACGTTGCGATAGGTTTAGCAGGAATCTTCAGTGCACTGTTCTTCGGAATCACGGGAACGGTTTGGGCAGTGACAGGCGAATTTACGCGGTTAGGCGGTCATCTCTTACAGCTTTTTCATGTCGATGTTTCCCAATGGGCTTATTTTCAAATGATCAAGATGCAGGGAACACCACTTGATCGCACCGATGGCTGGATTGTGATTGGAATGCTGGTCGGTGCCATGATCACCGTATTGCTTAGCAATAGCTTTAAGATCCGTGTTCCCAGGCAAAAACGTCGTCTCATTCAAGGTTTCATCGGTGGGATTATTGCTGGCTTCGGAGCACGTCTCGCATTGGGATGCAATCTTGCCGCTTTCTTCACAGGTGTACCGCAGTTTTCCTTTCATGCATGGATTTTCATGGTGGCTACGGCGGTTGGAACCTATCTAGGCGTGAAAGTCGTGAATACCTCCTGGTGGCGGGGAAAACCGAATCTTCAACGCGTACGCATGAGCGCAATGAATGATCAAACAAAGGAAAAATCCCCCCGTTATCAAACGTACTTAGGTATTCTCATCGCAATGATCTATCTGGTAATTTTGGTCTCATACATCGTTAAAGGAAAATCTCTTCTCGCAATAGCCGGATTATTCGGGGCTTGTTTTGGGATCTTTATTGAAAGAGGTCAAATTTGTTTTACTTCAGCCTTTCGTGATCTTTGGTTAACCGGACGTGCGGTTATGACAAAAGCATTGGCCGTCGGGATGATGTTGAGTGTCGTTTTGACATTCATTTTCATACAAAGCGGAGCTCACGCGTTGATAAAAGTCGCTGCTCCGAGCACATTGATCGGTGGACTGCTCTTCGGTCTTGGTATAGTTATGGCCGGTGGATGTGAAACAGGAATGATGTACCGGGCGATGGAAGGGCAAGTCCATTTCTGGATGGTTGGCTTAGGGAATATCGTAGGGGCTACTCTTCTCGCTTATGCGTGGGATCATCTTGGAATTTACACGGCACTGGTGAAAGGATGGCCTGCGATTAACTTGATCACTGAATGGGGAGCTCCTCAAGCGCTTATAGGTACGCTTGCGCTCCTGATTGTATGGTATCTCTTTTCCTCCTGGTGGGAAAAACATTACCGTTTTGGTAAAGGATTGCAAGTCAAGGGAGAGAAGTTCGTCCCGCAGAAATTGGGCCAATAGCGTGAGGTGATGGTGATGGATCAGATCAAAATTGATTTCATATTGGACATACGCGGGGAACCCTGACCGTATCCTGTCATGTATGCGCTGGAGGCGCTACAGGATATGAAGGCAGGACAGGTTCTGCAAGTGATTGCAGATTGTCCTCAATCGTTCCGCAGTGTTCCGGAAGAAGTGGTGAAGCATGGGTATGAGCTCATTCAGGAACCGGAAAGAAGAGGACAAGATTTATATTTTTATATCCGTGTTCCAAAATAAAGAGCGTGTTCAAATCGTATGAGCAGGTGCGAGAAAGCACCTGCTTTCTTTTCTCTCATTCATTCCACACTCGAAGGATTGTATGGTATGATGAAATCATGTATAGTCAATATTCGCCTTACTGGTTCAATTTTCTTTTTTACTTCAACGTAGAGAGAGATTTTTTTGAATGTCATGAACATGGGGAATATTTGTGGCTCAATTCTGGACGTCCCGATTGCCTCAAGGGACTCATCCAGATCGCCATAAGTTTCTATCATCTGGGATGCGGAAATTTCGAAGGCTCACGAATCATGCAGTTGAGAGGCTTGAACTATCTTCGTGGGTATCGCCCCGTGTGGGAGGGAGTCGATATAGGAAAGTTGGTCATCGATACGGAAAGTTTCTACGAGCGAGTCCGAGAGAAATCACGAGTCACAGAGACGGACATCGTAACGATGGCTCCCCTTTTGCATTTGGTGGATCCGGAATTAGAACAATCGCTACATACATGGATGCCTGTTCCACTTCCTGAAGAAGAGTCGTAACTTTTTGGTCATTTGAAAGGATGTGATCGCATGCTCGTTTATGTAAACGGTCAATGGCTGAATGACAACGAAGCCACGATTTCTATTCTCGACCGCGGGTTTGTATTTGCTGATGCGGTCTACGAAGTCGTTCGTATTTATAACGGACGTTATTTTTACCTGGATCGTCATTTGCAGCGCTTGAAACAGTCATTGTCTGCTCTGAGAATCGATGTAGACGTCGACTCTCTTGAAATCGTTTGTAGGGAATTGCTGGAACGCAACAAGACAGATCAAGGAAGTCTCTATCTTCAAATCTCTCGCGGTGCGGCACAGAGAGTACACGGACTGCCGCAAGGATTGACTCCTACCGTCGTTGCTTATGTAAAAGGATTGTCAAACCTTGATACGAGTTTACAGGAATCCGGAGGAAAAGCGATTTTTTATGAAGACACTCGTTGGTTCATGTGCAACATTAAGACGGTGGGTCTGCTCATCAATTGTTTGGCAAAAGGAGAAGCATTATCGCAAGGAGCGGATGATGCCATTTTTCATCGTGGTGAAATCGTAACAGAGGCAACGTCTTCCAACATCTTTATTGTAAAAAACGGTACGCTTTATACTCATCCGAACGGCAACTTGATTCTTCCGGGAATCACACGCCAGGTAGTCATCGAACTGGCGCATGAATTGCAAATCCCAGTGGAAGAGAAGCCGTTCACAAGAGAAGAACTTCTAGCTGCTGATGAGTTATTCCTGACCGGAACGATGGCGGAAATCACTCCTTACGTCAAAGTAGAGGGGCGCACGATCGGGGAAGGTAAGCCGGGTTGTGTTACCCGTCGCTTGCAAGATGCGTTTTCGCAGCTGACAAGGAGTCTCTAAACCGTAACGCCAATATCTGTCGGTGACAGATATTGGCGTTGCTTATTGTTTCCTTGATCGCCTTTGCCTTTGCAAGGAAACTCCTACTACAGGGAATCTTGAAAGTGAAAGCCAGAAGTCTACCGAATGTACAGTCGCTTAACCATTGAGGCACGAGATTCTGTTTAACAGACGTAAAATGATTTGCATGGTAAGTTGTGAATCTGTTCAAAGGGGAGTGGGTAAAGTATGAAACAGCGTGCCGTTTTTCTTGACCGTGATGGTGTCATCAATGACCATATCCGTTATGTGAATACGCCTGATGATCTCATTCTATTTCCAGGTGCGGGAAAAGCATTGAAACGATTGCGTGATGCGAACTTTCGCGTCTTTGTCGTCACCAATCAAGGGGGCGTCGGTCTTGGATATATGACGGAAGAGAATTTGCAAGCGATTCATCAAAAAATGAAGGAAGAATTGGCACGCGAAGGTGCGGTCATCGATGAGATTGTTTATTGTCCACATCGACCGCATGAAGGATGTGCTTGTCGAAAACCGAACCCAACGATGATCATAGATTTGGCCAAACGGTATGGGATCGATGTTGAGCATAGTTTTATGGTTGGGGATCGTGAGACTGATATCGAAGCGGGGCTCAAAGCAGGAACCAAGACAATATTGATCGGTAAAGGGCCTTCACAGGCGGATTACGTTGTCTCCGATCTCGGGCATGCAGTAGATATGATCCTGGCTGAACAGACTTGAGTCACACGTCAAGCGGATTCCCCATAAGCTGGTGATGAGCCTATTCCGAAAGAATGGGAATTTCGCCAGGGAAGGAGTCTTGCTTCTATGGATTATGAACCAAGAGAGGAAATAGAAAGAGATAGTTCAACCCTTCCGGATAGTCCGAGTCACTTTACGGAGCAAACGGTTCCGCATCTCGGCAGTTATCCGGCACCATACGCACCGCCGTTCTCCTCCATGAGCGGGCAATCGTATCCGCAGGTCTACCAAGTTCCTTGGAATTACTTTAACTTTCCTTACCGTGGTACGTATCAACCGGCCTATGCGGACACTGGATACAGGCAGATTCCGATTCCGTTACCATTGCCAATTCCGCTTCCAGTCCCCTATCCAAGTCCTCCCTATTATCCGTATCCGAGACCCCCGTATTACCCGTATCCAGGATCGTACTACGGACCGTTTGTGTATCGTCCACCCTTTTGGATTTGAGTCTCTGTGTGAAGTGTCGGATCTACGTGTAGATCCGATTTTTTTCTATCAAAAACGAATAAATAGAATATCTTTCCTCTTTAACAAAAATTCCGAATATTACACTTGTTTTTTGGAAACACCGTAGGTATAATAAAAACAATATTTTTAGGGGAGAGATGGATGATGAAAACGAATGGGGAATTATGTGTTCTGTGTGGGAAAGATACTCATGTCTCAGAGAATATTCCCTCTTACATGAGAGAGAACTACATCGATCAAGCAGGACAATTATGTTCAGAATGTTACGAAGATATCGCGCGAAATAAAGAATGGCATAATCTTCTCTAATTTAAACGAATTACAAAAGCAGTCTCCTGCCTCAAATCCTGGCAGGAGACTTATCTATTAGCATTTAGCGGCCGGCGCTACAGCTCCAAGCCCGGGAACGAGCAAGAAGAACAAGACAAAGATAATGAGAAAAACAACTGCCCAACGAGTATATCCTCCGAAAACTCCGTACATAAGAAAACCTCCCCTTATCTATTTCATCAAGCTGATTTCGCTCGAGATGCTATATCTAATGCAGATGGAATGTGAATCGTATGGATGAATGTCCTTGAGGCATGTAATTTAGGGCAAACATACCCAATCCCTCAAAAAAAGAAGGCTGTCCTCGAAAGGACAGCCTTCTCTCTATGATACCGAAAAATGATTTCATCACAGGAATATGTAACGTGAACTATGCGTTCGCTTTCTGACGATGTTTGATCCTTCTGCGTAATGTCTGTTTGATATCGCGCACGAGACGCGCTTTGTTCTTACGAATGCGGACACCGCCCGTTTTATATGATGGAGCGATACCGAGTTCTTTTGCCAGGATCTGAACGTGCTTGACGCCCATTTCATCAACATAAAATTTCAACCCGTCTCCTCCTCTCTGATGATCATTTTCATTGTACCCGAAACAACGCAAAAAAAACGCCAGCCGCCATGCGACCGAGCGCTAATCTTTCATATGTTTCGGGCCGCCGGTCTTCAAAGACCGGAATCCTTTCGCGAACAGACGTGACCATATCCAAATCGATCGTTTTTTGAAAGATGCCTACATGCCTTCCTCTTCTCTCGCTTCCAACAGGATTTCTCCCCAGGGATCGATGATCATCATATGTCCGAAGAATCGCCAGATATGTTCGCCTGTCGCAAGATACAGATCTTCGTCCATGATGCGAAACAGATGGGGATTCGAGTAAGAGGCGATACGTTTCCCTGTATGATCATACACGTAAGACGTATGATAAACAAGTCCTTTGCGTATTTCCGCGACCCTATTCACTCACAACGCGCAATTTTTTCATTGAGTCTCCATGCCTGATATGATCGATATGAAGACGGTGTGGTGCCTGTTTAGATGCAGTTGGGAGTCGTTGGTTTATTCATCCCAAACTTTTACTTCTTTCATTTTGTCGCCTTGCTTTATTTGGTCAATGTATTCTAACCCTTCAACAACTTTGCCGAATGTTGTATGAACACCATCAAGATGAGATGTTGTCCTACGATCAAGAACAATAAAAAACTGAGAACCGCCAGTATCTTTACCAGCGTGCGCCATAGATAATACACCGCGTTCATGAATAACCGGGTTGCCTTTTGTTTCACACTTAATTGTGTAACCTGGCCCACCTGTGCCATTACCTATCGGGCAGCCACCTTGAACGACGAATCCTGGAATGACTCTGTGAAAAGTTAATCCGTTATAGAATCCGGAGTTGGCTAGTTTCTCGAAATTTTCAACCGTTCCAGGAGCATGTTCAGGATAGAACTCGATGATCAACTTGTTTCCATTTTCCAATTCAATGCTTCCTCTTTTCAAAATATAACCTCCTCACATTTGATCATTAAATTATATCATAATGCGGGTTAGATGAGCTATAAACTATTAATCCGGTCTATAATCGATGGGATGTTTTTTCCAAACACCTTTCGTTGAACGTAATTATGATACACAAATTCCTCTATTGTGAGAGCAATCGTAATTAAAAAAAACAAGAATCCATGACCGAATTGAATCTTTACGCCCATGGCGCTATGAATGATAAATAATCCGCTGATAAGAAATAAAAAATCTGAAAATAGAGCGATTGAATTCCCGAATGTACGTAAAATCCACAGTTCTCCAATCAGAAAGGTAAAAATAGACAATCCAATAATCAATATAAAAACCAAGGATGGAGGCTCGTGAAAAACCATTCCGATGAAGAAACCGAGATTGAATGTGAAACGAAGTATTTTAATCAATAAAGCAACTAAATATTTTCTCATCGTTTCCTCCTCCACTATGTATTATCTCCAATCATTTCACAATCTTTTCTAAGATTCAATTGCAATATTAAAAATAGTTGGTGTACAGCTTTTATCAGATTCAAGAATGACGGCACTGTCGACGATTGGAGAAAATAAAAAAAGGCTCTCAAGGAGAGCCAAGGATGGTCATTTCTGTTATCTCGCTGTTGGCCATACCCTGCGGATCATGTCGGTAAGATCCGCCATACCCGTCATGGGACGTCCGCTTGCCAGATCTCTTGCAAACGACTCAAACCTTGAATAGATGGCAGGGTTTGCAGAGACGTATACCGTCGTGATGTTGGGATCGGTTTGTTTGACGACATCGGTGATTCGTTGTTTTAAGTGGTCACTGACATCCCAAGTTCTAGGGGTCGTACGGATGGTACCCGGCGCTGTTCCAGGAGGAACTGTACGGTCTAGGGCTCGATCCCCCGACGTGCCCGTATTCACCGCTACATATGCGGTACGTCCAGAAACGAGTACCGAAGCGGATGAGACCCCGGGGACGGAGGCCACACGTCGTGCGATTTCCGGTGCGGAGCGATAGGTAGCGGGTGCTGGTGCAGGCGCAGGTGTCATCGTACGCGGTGCCGGTGCGGGCGCAGGCGTAGGTGTCATTGTACGCGGTGCCGGTGCGGGCGGAGCCGGATGAACGGGAACGTTTTGCGTACGAGCACGATCTTGCGCTGCCGGAGTACAACCTACCGCGGAAAGGACTGAGAAGAGCGTAAGGACAGATAAAGAGAGTGCTACAGATTTCTTCACCTATTCATCCTCCTTTCTACTTAAGCGTTATTAGTGTTTCCCTTTTATCCGCAGGAACACGCATCGAATGATGCCAAACCAACCGGGTTTTTCCGTAATTAAAAAAGCACCCTGAATAACAGAGTGCTCGTGTGAAAACGTTCTTCAAATTAATAGGTACGGATTACGTTATATAATGTATCGCGTTCGACAGGGACTCTTCCCGCTTCCTTGATCATACGGATAAATGAGTCTTTCGGTGTGTATTGGGCGGATTCGGAACCGGCAGCATGGACGATCTGTTCCTCCATCACGGTCCCGTCCAGATCATCGACGCCAAAAGCGAGAGAAACCTGCGCCATTTTATTGCCGATCATCATCCAAAACGAGCGGATATGATCGAAGTTATCGAGCATAAGGCGAGCGACTGCCAACAATTTCAGATCGTACCAGCCCGTTGTCGTCTCCTTGATATTGTATTCTCTTGCAAGCGCGGTGTTATCCGGATGGAAAGAGAACGGGAAGAAGGCGCTGAACCCGCCGGTTTTATCCTGAAGTTCGCGTAACCGAATGAGATGATCGATGACGTGTTCTTCTTTTTCGATATGCCCGTACAAAATGGAAGCATTCGTCCGGATTCCTAATCGGTGTGCCGTTTCATGAATGTGAAACCAGCGATCGGCCGATGTCTTATGACCAGAGATAATTTTGCGAATCTCCGGATCAAAAATTTCCGCTCCGCCTCCTAGAATCGAATCCAATCCAGCTGCATGGAGACGGTGTAACGCTTCCTCCGGGGTCATTTTAGCCGTTCGCGCGATATAATCGATTTCTACCGCGGTAAATGCTTGTACGTGGATCTTTGGCATGTGTTTTTTGGCCAAACGCATCATTTCCTCATAGTAATGAAATGGCAATTTCGCGTTGACACCGCCAACGATGTGAAGTTCCGTGAATCCCTTGGGGGCCATCTCGATGTACTTTTGCTCAATCTGTTCCAAAGAGAGTGTGTATGCGTTTGGTTGGTCGGGTTTGATGCCGAATGCGCATAATTTGCAATCCAAGTAACACACGTTTGTGTAATTCAAATGCGTGTTATAAATGAAGTAAGCGGCGTCCCCATTTTTGCGCCGTCTAACGATATCCGCCAACGCGCCGATTTGCAAAAGGTCGGGCGATCGCAACAAGCGAACGCCGTCATCAAACGAGAGGCGCTCACCATGCATGACTTTCTCCTCAATATTTCTCAAAGAAGTATCCCGTGTGACCATCAACATGTTCTTTCCTCCTATGGCGAGCACAAGTTCGAACGAGAACCGCTAGTTATCGATGTTATTGTAACATACACAAAAAAATTATTTTGCGTAAATAATTTTTTCGTACGAAGAAGGAATGTTACATTTTCGTGACGAATATTACAACATTGTTGCACCAATTTATAAAATTAGAATTGTTAAGGAGTGTGGGTATAATGAAATTATCCAAGTGGATAGCACTTGGTGTTACAACGAGTGTATTGACCGGCCTGACGACCGGTTGTGGGGGGAGTACTGGAACTTCTGCAAACGGTGGGGATAAAGGAACCCTTAAAATGACTTTGCTTGCGGAACCGCAGGCCATGGATTCAGCAAAAGCGGATGCTGCCGTCACTTTCGATATTTTGAATGCGATCAATGAAGGTCTATATCGTCTGAACAAGGACGGAAAACCGGAACCCGCATTAGCGGCAGGCATGCCTGAGATCACCAATGGCGGCAAAACGTACAAGATCAAATTAAAGGATAATATTACTTGGTCTGACGGTTCTCCGATCACCGCTCATGATTTCGAGTATGCATGGAAACGGACGCTTGACCCGAAGACGAAATCCCAGTACTCGTTCATGCTGGCATGGATTAAAGGCGGGCAAGCTTATAATGAGGGCAAAGGAACTGCCGATCAAGTACAAGTCAAAGCACTCGATGACAAAACATTGCAATTTACTTTGGAACATCCGATTCCATTTATGACCGCACAGCTTTCTTTCCCGCCTTTCTTCCCGCAAAAGAAAGAATTTGTTGAGAAATATGGGGACACGTACGGGGCGGACGCGGATAAGGTATTGAGCAACGGGCCATTCAAGCTGGAAAAATGGGATCACGAGCAAAGCCTGACTCTCGTGAAAAACGATAAATATTGGGACAAAGACCATGTGAAATTAGACAAGGTTCAAGTGCAAATCGCCGCTGACAATAATACTCTGGCGAATCTCTATCAATCGAAAGAAATCGATGTTGCACGTATCACCCGAGACCAAGTGGATCTTTGGAAGGGCAAACCCGACTATCAAGTTGTCCCGCAACTCTATATTACATATGTAGAAATGAACGAGGCGGTTCCGGCACTGAAAAATGAGAAGATTCGCAAGGCACTAGCTTTGTCGATCGACCGAGCGGCATTGTCGGATTCTGTTTTCCATGACGGCAGTAAACCGCCGACCGGCTTTGTTCCATACGGTACACAGGAAACAGGCGGCAAACAGTTCCGCGATATTGCCGGAGACGTATTGCCTAAATATGATCCGGTGAAAGCGAAAGAGTTATTGCAGGAAGGATTGAAAGAAGCCGGTTTGTCTTCCTTCCCGAACCTCAAACTGACAGGGGATGATACGGAAGACGGCAAGAAGGCGATGGAATTCATCCAAGGACAATGGAAGAAAAACTTGGGTATCGATGTGACGATTGAACCGCTTCCGCATAAGTTACGCCTTGACCGCGGCGATAAGCGCCAGTTTGATTTGTTATTATTCAACTGGGGAGCCGACTACAACGATCCGATGACATTCATGGACTTACATGAATCTACTTCTCCTTTCGATGAAAGCCAATTTAAGGATCCACAATACGATCAACTGATCGAAAAAGCGAAAGAAGAAACGGATCCGGTTAAACGTACCCAAGAACTCGTTGAAGCAGAAAAGATCCTGGCGGAAAAAATGCCTGTCGCTCCTGTCAACTTCCGTGCATATTCCTATCTGGTAAGACCGAATGTGAAGAACCTGGTATTCTTCCCGTACGGTGCCGAATGGGATTTGAAATGGGCATCTGTCGAATAATCGTTTTCAAGGGGCTCCTTGCAAGGGGCCTCTTGTTTTTCGTTACCGTATTCTCCTTTTCATAAAATGGTGTAAAATAAAAATCTATACACTTATTTTCGGAAGGAATTCTGTACATATGAATCGTGTGTTTACGACTTATGATTGGGGAGAACGAACCACAGAGACGCCGATTCGTAAGGAATCACTCCTTCGCATCATCCGTTATTTTTATCCCTATCGAAAGCTCTTGTTTCTATCCGTTGGCTGCATTCTGATATCTGCCGGATTGGGACTTTTGCAGCCGGTCTTGATCAAACAAATCATCGACATAGCGATCCCTCAGAAGAAGACCGCTTATCTGTTGCTTTTAATCATTGGCATGGTGATCGCGGCGATCGGTGGCGGAGTGGTCGGCGTGGTTCAGACCTATTTAAATACCCGAATCGGCCAGGGAGTGATGTTCGATATCCGGAATCAGATGTATAGTCATCTTCACCGGATGTCTATCCAATTTTTTACAAACAATAAGACCGGGGACATCATGTCGCGAGTCAATAACGATGTGAATGGCTTACAGGCAGTGGTTACCGACACGATTTCCAATTCCCTGAGCAATCTCATCATTGCTGTAAGCACGTTAGCAACGATGTATGCATTGGATCCCTACTTGGCAACATTATCGCTCTTGATCCTTCCGGTTTTCATCATTCCGACGAAGCGTGTGGGGCGATTGAATTTTCACGCGAAAAAAGCCACGCAAGAGAAGATGGGCGAACTCTCATCACTCATGCAGGAAACTTTGTCAGTAAGCGGCGCGATTCTGGTGAAAGCGTTTGGCCGCTATGAGTGGGAAGCGAAACG
Source organism: Collibacillus ludicampi (assembly GCF_023705585.1). Lineage (NCBI taxonomy): Bacteria > Bacillati > Bacillota > Bacilli > Caryophanales > Alicyclobacillaceae > Collibacillus > Collibacillus ludicampi. The sequence goes on along the minus strand of NZ_BOQE01000001.1, from coordinate 300,933 downwards.
ATTCGCTGAGTTAAACAGGCAATTGATGCAGTTGCAAATTCGCCAATCGATGATCGGGCGTTGGTTTTTGTGTTTATCGGAATCATTTCGACGGCTGGGCCCGCCATTATTTATGGATTCGGCGGTTGGGCGGTGATCCAGAATCACCTGTCTCTCGGGACAGTTGTTGCCTTTACCGCCTTGTTGACACGATTGTATGGACCTATATCCGCATTGACGAACGTGCAAGTGAATGTATTAGGTTCGATCGCACTCTTTGAACGCCTTTTTGAATATTTAGATATACCTGTAGACGTCGAGGAGCGGCCCGACGCGGTTCACTTGTCTTCCGTTAAGGGACACATTGTGTTTGATCATGTATGTTTTCATTATCAGGAGGAACGGGAGATCCTGCATGATATATCTTTGACGATCGAGCCGGGGCAAGTCGTGGCTCTCGTAGGACCTTCCGGTTCCGGTAAAACGACACTGTCCGGTTTGATTCCCCGCTTTTATGACGTGTCAAAGGGACGTGTGTTGATCGACGGACATGATGTGCGTGATGTATCGTTGCGTTCATTGAGCGATCATATCGGTCTGGTTACACAGGAGACGTTTCTCTTTCATGCAACAATCCGGGAAAACCTTTTATATGGAAATCCTCATGCTTCCGAAGAAGAGATGATCGCAGCCGCAAAAGCGGCATCGATTCATGAATTGATCATGAGCTTGCCGGAAGGGTATGAAACGGTCGTGGGGGAACGGGGATATAAGCTCTCCGGCGGGGAAAAACAAAGGATTGCGATCGCGCGGGTGATCCTTAAGAATCCGAAGATCCTTATCCTCGATGAAGCGACCTCCGCACTCGATTCCCACTCGGAGTCGTTAGTGCAAGCCGCATTGGATGAATTGATGAAAGAGAGAACTTCGATCGTCATTGCCCATCGTTTGTCG